>JANOKR010000558.1:0-9584 GCA_031419315.1 Betaproteobacteria bacterium | reverse complement strand
GCACCGAGAGCCAGTTGAGCGTGCTCGACATCACGCGCATGATCCTGCGTCTGGCCGGCCGTGAAGATCTCGAGCCGGTGGTACTCAACGAGACCAAGGGCGAGATCGCACACCAGTATCTCAGCGCCGCCAAGGCGCGCTCGCGGCTGGCCTGGTCCCCGCGTGTCTCGATCGAGCAGGGGTTGGCCGAAACGATCGACTGGTATCGCGCCTATTGGGGTGGCACTCGCACGCCTTGAGGAGAGCATGGTGGCAACTCTTTTGCAGCGCCTGCGGCCAGCACGACCAGCCCGATCCGCGGCGGCAGCCACGGTCTGGCGCGGGCTCGTGGCGACTTTCCTCGCGATCGGTTTGATGGGTATCTCGAGCCCCACCGCGGCACAGCCCAGCGAGCTGAAGAACCCGGGCTTCGATCAGGTTCGAGATGGCCTGCCCGAGGGCTGGTTTTTCGATGCTGCGGTCAAGGCCAAGGGGCAGGCGCAGGTGCTCAGTCGATACCCGTCGTCGCCCGGCAGCGTGCTGGAGCTGCGGCCGAACGCCAAGAACGGCGGCGATCGCCCGCTCGGCCTCGGACAGATCCTTGCGGCATCGAGCTTTCGGGGCAAAAATCTGTCGATCGAGGCGCAGCTCGCCGCTGAAGGCGGCGCGACTGCAATCTTCGGCGTTCACGCCGTTGGCAAAGGCGGAGACCTCGGCAAGGTGCTGCTGCAGCAAGGCGACAGCGATGGCGCCTTGACGGCACAGCGCGCGCTCCTGCTTGTGCCGGCCAACGCCGATAATCTGATCGTCTACGTCATCGTCTCTGGGACCAGCGGGCGGGCGATTTTTGATTCGCTCAAGATCACCGTGGCCACCACCGAAGCGAACCGTCCGTCGGCCCCGACGTCGCCGAGGCCAACCCTTGATGCTGGCCGGGCGGCGAGCATCGTGGTCGATGTCCAGAAGGTCGTGCGGCAGGTGCCGGCAACGATTTTTGGCAGCAACATCGAATGGATCGTCGGTGGCCAGGGTTTGTGGTCGGCCAGCCGTGGTGGACTGGACCCCGAAGGGGTGCGCCTGGGGCGCGAACTCGGCCCGACCTTGATCCGCTGGCCGGGTGGCGGCTTCTCCGACGTGTACCAATGGCGCGACGGTATCGGGCCGCGCGAGAAACGACCGACGACGCCGCACTATCCAAAAGGACCGTCCTCCAAACATGACTTCGGCACCCCCGAAGTCGCCGAATACGCCAAGGCCGTCGGCGCTGATCTGCTGGTGACTGTCAACGTCGGCTCGGGAACCGCCGCGCAAGCTGCCGACTGGGTGCGTTACATGAACAAGGACGTCGGCCCGCGCGTCAAGCTTTGGGAGATCGGCAACGAGCTCTACATGAAAGATGACTTTTCGGGCGGCCACATGACCGCCGACAAGTACGCACGCGAGTTTCTGTCCTTCGCCGCGGCGATGCGCGCGGTCGATCCCGATATCCGGCTGGGTGGCATCGGGGGCTTGAACTACGGGGCATACCGCTTCATCGCCGATGACCGCTGGAGCGAGACGGTGCTTCGCGCCGCCGGCACGCAGATGGACTTCTTTGCCGTCCACAACGCTTATGCGCCGGTGGTGATCGGGGTTGGCAAAGGTGTCGACCCGCGTTCGGTTTACGCGGCGATGCTCGCCGCGCCGGTCAATATCGAGGCCAACCTGCGTGATCTGTCCCGCTTGATCGCCAAGCACGAAAATCCGGCGCGGCCGATTTCAATCGCGGTCACCGAGTGGGGCCCGATGTTTCACGCGCTGCCCGACAGCCCCTGGGTCGACCACCCGAAGACGATGGGCTCGGGCCTGTTCGTCGCCGAGACGCTGAACGTGTTTCTGCGCAACCCGCGCGTCGAGATCGCCAATTTTTTCAAGCTCTCCGACACCACGTTTCTCGGCTGGCTCGGGCGCAAGGGCGAGCAATGGGTGCACACCGCGCCGTCAGAGGTCTTCCAGTTGTACCGAAAGAACCTCGGGCGCAACCTGGTCCAGGCCAGTGTCAGCGGCCCGACCTATTCGGCCCCGGGGCTGGGGGTCGTGGCCGCTGTCGAGCGTGCCCCGCATGTTGATGCAGTGGCGTCGTTCGACAACAGCCGGCTGGTGGTGATCGTGGTCAACAACAGCGAAACCGAATCGTTTGAGGGCCGTCTGATGCTGAAGGGCATTTCGAGCTATGGCGCGGCCAAGGCCACGGTCCTGCACGCCGACGGCTTTGATGCCCACGCCGGGTCTGAGCTGCCAAAGATTCCCGGGCTCAACTGGGCCAAGCAAGTCGATCTTGGCCGCTTTGGCCGCGGCGCGCCGTCTGAGATCAAGCTCGTCCATGAAGCCGTGGCACCGGGAGTGCGTGTAGCGGCGGGCGGGATCACGCTGAGTTACCGGCTGCGCCCGCTAAGCGTCTCTGTTCTGAGCTTCGAGCAGGCCCGCCCTTGACCTACATGATCGGCGTCCTTGCCGCCCACCGAGGCATGTGCCGTTGATGTCCGGCGCAATCGATTTGCCCGTGCTCAGCCATGGCAAGGGCAGCGCAGTGTTCACGCTGGACGGCACCCGACTGACTGACCTGATGAATGGCTACGGCGCCGTGTTCATGGGCCATTGTGACGACACGATCGCGGCAGCCATGAAGGCGCAGGCTGATCGCCTGTGGTCCTGTGGCCGTTGTCCAACCGAGATCTTCAGCGCCGCGTCGAAGGCGGTTGAGGCCTTGCTTCCTGGTGACCTGGAACTTGGGGGCTTCTACTCGACGGGCATGGAGGCGGCCGAATTTGCGATGCGGGTGGCGGCCCGGCACACCGGGCGGCGCGAGTTTGTCGCGTTCAGTCGCAGCATGCACGGCAAATCGGTCGCGACCGCCGCTCTGAGCTGGACCAACGTCGCGGTCGGTGTGAACGGCATCCAGGCACTGCCGTATATCGACGTCGTCGGAGAAGACGAGGTCCTCGCCGGCTTGTCGCGGCATCTGCAGGTACATCCGGTGGCGGCCGTCTTCGTCGAGCCCATTCAGGGCTCGAACAGCGGACATGCGGGCAGCGCGCACTTCCACGCCGACCTGATGGCGCTGTGTCGCCGCCATGGCGCCCTGTGCGTCTTCGATGAGATCCTCACCGGTCTGTACCGCACCGGTCCGGTGTTTGTCGCGGCCGAATTGTCCACGCTGCCGGACATCATCCTGTTCGGCAAATCAATGGGCAATGGTTTCCCGGTGTCGGCGGTCGCACTGCAAGCCAACATCGTCGTCACCGCCGACTGCTTGCCCGGCAGCACGTTCGCCGCCAACCCGCTGGCCTGTGCGGCCGTGCTGGCGACGGTGCGCGCGATGCAGGCCAGCGATCTGCCCTCCAGGGTTCGGGCCATCGAGTCGGTTGTTCGGCATCGATTCGCCGACCTCGGCGTCAGCGGCGTCACCTTGCGCGGCCGCGGCGCGCTTTGGCTCCTTGAACTCGCGCCATCGTCGGATCTCGACGCCGTTGCGCGCCAGATTCTTGGCGCCGGGGTGCTCATCGGCGGCACTGCGCGCTCGGTCCGACTGTTGCCCGGCGCGATGATCGACCTCGCAGAACTTGACCGCGCCTGCGCGTTGATCGCCAAAGCTTGCAGCCCGGCACATGCGCCGCCCGAATTCGCTGCCGGCTTGTCATGAAGCGCCGCCTGTACATCTTTGGCATGCAGAACTTCGCCGAGATGGCGCACTACCTCTTCAGCCAGGAGAGCGACTACGAGATCGCCGGCTTCCTGGCCGATGCCCAGTATCTCGATCGCAGCACTTTTCTCGGGCTCCCGACGATCGCCTACGAGCGGTTCAAAGAACAGGTGACGCCTGAAGATGCCGATCTCTTTGTGGCCATCGGCGTCGGCAAGATCAACACCCTGCGGGCGCAGAAGGTCGATGAGATCGCGGCGGCCGGTTATCGACTGGCGTCGTTCGTCAGCCCCTCGGCGCGGCTGCCAAAAGGGCTGGCGATCGGCCCGAACACGATGATCATGGATCAGGTCAATATCCACCCTCAGGTCGTGATCGGTCGCAACACCGTGATCTGGAGCAACTCGCGCATCGCGCTGAAGGCAAGTATCGGCGACCATGTCTGGATCACGTCGGCGGTGATCGGCGACTCGAGCAGGGTCGGCGACTTCACCTTCGTCGGCCTCAACGCCACGATCGCGCCGTTTGTCAATGTCGGCAGCCACAACCTGATCGGCGCTGCGGCGCTGATCTCGAAGGACACGCGCGACTACCAGGTGTTCCGCGGCGTCAAAAGCTCGGCGTCGGCGGTCTCGAGCCTGCGGCTGCGCAATATCGAGATCATCCGCTGACTGTCGTCGCGCGCTGGCCGAGCAGTTCTGCCGCCGAGCGGCCCTGCTTCAGGGCCTGCGCAATGTGCAGCATATGCGGCCGCGCCAGGGCCGCGAGCCTGTCCAGACTTGCCGCGTCGAGCACTTCGTCGTCGGGCTGCAGGGGTGGGCGCCAGCCGCGGTAGAAACACGCCACACCAGCGCTTTTTAGCGCCGGCAGGACATGCTCCATATGTCCGGCATGGAAGAAAAAAACCGGGCTGCCCGTCGCTGCCCGCTGGAGGATCGAATACGAATAGAAATTCCAGAAGAAGGCGTACTCGGCGCAGATGAGCTGTTCGACATAGTCCGCGTAAGTCGGCGCCGCGCGAAGTTCGACCCCCGTGACACCAGCGAAGCGGTCCTGCAGGGCCGCGACGAGTGCCGCCGGGGCGACCAGCAGCGCTTGCCGGCCGGCCCGCAGTGTCTCGCGCAGCCGGCTCTCAACAACCTCGACAAAGCGCGGCCCGTGCAGGCGCTGCTGCAGATCGAGGTCAACGCGCGAGAGGACAAACATCCAGCAACGGCGTGCCGCCAGGATCGGCCGCGCTCCCTGCTGCGCAGCGGGCGCGCCGCGGTACTGGACCCAGCGCAGGTACCGTGCCGGCCCGGCGGCTTCGATCGACGCTGGGTACAGATGAACAACACCGCGCAGGGCCCGGCGCACGAAAAAAAGGCGACAGGATGCAAGCGCGGCAATCAGCGCCACGACAGCACGCGGTCGCCCCGGCAGTTGGGCGCGCAGAAAATCGAACAACCTGATCGACCAGGGCCAGCGCAACAACCCGATAAAGGGGTCGCTCGTAAAAACGCGCACCGATCGATGGTGCAGGTCCCGCAGGATCATGCGCAGACTGCGCACGCCGATGTCGCGCCCGGTAAACAGCAACAGGTAGGCCGAGAAAAAGACCACCGTATCGGGTTCAAGCTCGGCGATTGCGGCACGCAGGTCATCAGCCGATCCATAGGGGCGCAGATCCCAACACGGCCTGTCGGCCAGCGCCGGCAGCAATGCTCGTGGGAGCAATATGGTGGCCTGGTCGCCGGCGATCGGGGCCTGTAGCCCCTCCAGAAAATTCATCGCCGCGCCGAGCTCGCCGTAGTCCGACGAAACGATCACGACCAGTCGCAAGGCTTCACTCCCCGGCGGCCGAGACGAACGCGCGGATCGGCGCGTTCGCCGGCATCGCGGCATCGACCGGGTACGCCAGAAGGATCGTCATCGACGCCATGATAGAGCGCGGGCGCGGCCGCGATCATGGGTCAAACCTGACCCGCAACTGCATCGATCACGCCCGGCCGGCCCCACGCGGACCGGCGGGCCGGCGCCCGCCCGCGCTCTTGAGAAACAAGACCGGATCGGGCTGGGTTTCCATGCGGGCATCGAGGCCGTGCGGATCTCGAAGCCGAGCGCTGCGGCACGACGCTTGAGGGCGGCGACGCTGCGTTGGCGCTGCTGCTCTACGTCGTGCTGCTGGCCGTGGTCGACAAATGCGTCGCCTCGCGCCAGCATGCCGTAAACCATGCGCGCGAGCCTGTGCGCCACGACTCTTGAACAGGACGCATATCACTGTGCTCATCAATGTCACCGACGAATGCCGGACCGCGCTCATGGGCGGGCTCGCTGTAGCTCGCACCCACGCTGGGTCGATCATGTCGGCGCTGCCGCTCACTTCGTAGCGCCAACCAGGGCTGCGGCGGCCGGTCTATCGCCCTGCGCACATCGTTGACAAGAGCCCAATGTTTCTCTGCGTACACCGGCCCCGCGCCCGCCGGGGTTGAAATGCTCACATGCAAGTGTGGCTCTGCCACTTTGCTTGATCCCCATGGTGGCGCCGAGCCTGCACCGAGCCGGCGCCTGCGCGGTCGCGCGCGGCTGGCGAGGGTCATCCGGCATGCCTGCCGGATGGCTGCCGCCCCCGGCCGGCTTTTGACCGATCAGTACAGCGACTTGCGGCGACCCGGCGCGCTGCGCAGCTCGGCTTCGGCTTCGGCGAGGTCGGCGTCGACCATCTCTTCCACCAGCTGCGCAAAGCTGATCGTCGGCACCCACCCCAGCTTGATGCGGGCCTTGCTGGCGTCACCCAGCAGGGTCTGTACCTCGGCCGGGCGGAAGTATCTGGGATCGACGGACACGATGCAGCGGCCGTCGGCAAGATGGCCTTTTTCATCGACCCCCAAGCCAGACCAACCGATGTTCAGGCCCAGGTGGCCAGCGGCGACACTGACAAACTCGCGCACGCTGTGCTGCTGCCCGGTGGCGATGACGTAGTCCTCGGGATGGTCCTGCTGCAACATCAGCCATTGCACCTCGACATAGTCCTTGGCGTGCCCCCAGTCGCGGCGGGCATCGAGGTTGCCCAGAGCCAGCGCCGCCTGCATGCCGAGCTTGATGCGAGCCAGCGCGCGGGTGATCTTGCGGGTGACAAAGGCCTCGCCGCGAATCGGGGATTCGTGATTGAACAAAATCCCGTTGCAAGCGTACATGCCATAGGCCTCGCGATAGTTCACCGTGATCCAGTAGCCGTAGAGCTTGGCCACCGCGTAGGGTGAGCGTGGGTAGAACCGGGTCGACTCGCTTTGAGGTGTTTCTTGCACCTGGCCGTAGAGCTCCGAAGTCGAGGCCTGGTAGAAGCGGCTGTGACTGGCCAGGCCGGTGAGGCGCAGCGCCTCGAGCAGGCGCAGCACACCGATGGCGTCGGTGTTGGCGGTGTACTCGGGTGCTTCGAAGGACGTCGCGACGTGGCTTTGCGCTGCCAGGTTGTAGACCTCGTCGGGCCGGGTCTGCTCGACGATTCGCAGCAGCCCGCTGGCGTCGGTCATGTCGCCGTAATGAAGGACCAGTTGGCCGGCCTGCCCGGGCGGGTTGGCGGCGAGATGTTCGATGCGCGCGGTGTTGGATAG
Organism: Betaproteobacteria bacterium; assembly: GCA_031419315.1. Classification (GTDB taxonomy): domain Bacteria; phylum Pseudomonadota; class Gammaproteobacteria; order Burkholderiales; family Burkholderiaceae_C; genus Rubrivivax. The sequence continues at coordinate 2,330 of JANOKR010000558.1, read as the reverse complement.
CGACGTGCGCCGGCGCACGCCGTGCACCGTGTAGCCCCGGCGGATAAGGAACTCCGCGAGGTAGGCGCCATCCTGCCCCGTGACGCCGGTAATGAGTGCGGTTTTGGTCATAGGGATCTTGGGTCGTCGGATTCAGAGTCCACCGCAGGGCCGTGAGCGCGGACCCCGGCGAGGCCGGGCATCACGATTTGCGCTTGGTGAACGCTGGCAGCCATTCGCGATCGCCGAGATCCAACTTGGAGTGCCGAGGATTTGTCGCATGCGCCGACGGGTTCAGCTTCGGCCGTAGCTGTCGCCGAAGCGGACGATGTCGTCCTCGCCCAGATAGGCTCCCGACTGGACCTCGATGACTTCGAGCGGCACCTTGCCTGGGTTGGCCAGCTTGTGAACCTCGCCGAGCGGGATGTAGGTGCTTTGATTTTCGGTCAGCAGGAGCGTCTTGTCACCACAGGTCACCTCGGCCGTACCCCGTACGACGATCCAATGCTCGGCCCGATGGTGGTGCAGTTGCAGGCTCAGCGAAGCCCCCGGATTGACCAGGATTCGCTTGACCTGGAATCGCGCGCCGGCGTCGATGTTCACGTACCGACCCCAGGGGCGGTGGACCTCGCGATGGACGAGGTGTTCACTTCGGTCGCGCTGAGCCAGTTCGCCGACGAGATGTTTGACGTCCTGGCTGCGGTCGCGACTGGAAACCAGCACCGCGTCGGCGGTTTCGACGATCAGGAGGTTGTCGAGCCCGATCGCGCCGACCAGCCGAGCGGTTGCGTGAACCAGCGTATTGCGGCTGTCGCGAAGCACCACATCGCCATGGCTGACATTGCCCGCGGCGTCTTTTTCGCTGACCGCCCAGACGGTGTCCCAGGCGCCGAGGTCACTCCACCCGGCCGCGAGCGGCACCATTCGAAGGGCAACGCCGGCGCCTTCGTTGGCGGCTTTTTCCATCACGGCGTAGTCGACCGATTCGGCTGGAATCGCCGCAAACTCGGCCTTGCCCGGACGGATGAATCGTCCATCAGTTGTTTGCTGATCCCATGCGCTGCGCGTGGCCTGCGCAATGTCCGGGCGATATCGATTGAGCATTGCCAACCACACCGAGGCGCGGACGACAAAGATTCCGCTGTTCCAGAAATAGTCACCGCCGTCCAGATAGCGCTGGGCGGTCGCGTCGTCGGGCTTTTCGGCGAAATGCAGGACCGGCATGCCCGCGCCCGGCGCCGGCGCCGCGGCGACGCGGATGTAGCCAAAGCCGGTCTCGGCCCGTGTCGGCGTGACCCCGAGTGTGACCATGCAGCCCGCCGCAGCGAGGTGCGCCGCCTCGCCGATGGCAGTGGCAAATGCCTGGCCGTCGGCGACCAGATGGTCGGCCGGGCTGACCACCAGCACCGGGTCGGCGTCGCCTTGGGTGGCGTAGAGCGCTGCCAAGGTCATCGCCGCGGCCGTATTGCGCGCGACCGGTTCGAGCAGGGCCACCGCGTCCGCCAGGCCGATTTCTCGCAGCTGCTCCGCGACCAAAAAGCGGTGGTCCTCGTTGGCGACGACCACCGCCGGTTCGATGTCGATGGCACCGTCTGCCAAGGAGGTCAGTCGCTGCGCGGCCGACTGAAACAAGCTGCGCGTTCCGGACAGGACGAGAAACTGTTTCGGGCAGCCCGCCCGGGACAGCGGCCACAGGCGCGTGCCGCTGCCACCGGCCATGATCACCGGCATCACGGTGAATGGATTTGCAGTCATGTTGGTGTCTATTCTGAGGTGCATCGGCGGCGCCGTCGGTCAGGGTAGAACCGAGGCGACGGCCGATCCGACGAAGGGCGGCGAACACCGCCGGCGGCAGCCCCGCGGGCGGGATGGGTCGCCGGGCGCATCCGGTCGGCGGGGCCGGGCGCAAAACGGGCTCGGCCGGGCGCAGCGACGGCTGACGGATAATACGGGTAGTGAACTTCAACCATTTCGCCCCCCTCGAAGAGGCCGCCGACACCCCGGCCCCCCGCTTCGATACCCTCCCGCTCGACCCCAAGCTGCTGCGCGCGGTGTCCGACAACGGCTATACATCGATGACGCCGATCCAGGCCAAGGCGATTCCGGTCGTGCTCGCCGGGCGCGACGTGATGGGCGCGGCGCAGACCGGCACCGGCAAGACCGCGGCGTTCACGGTGCCGCTGTTGCAGAAGATGCTGCGCCACGAAAACCCGAGCACGTCGCCGGCGCGGCACCCGGTGCGCGCGCTGGTGATCACGCCGACCCGCGAGCTTGCCGACCAGGTTGCCAACAGCGTCAAGACCTACGCGCGGCATACCCAGCTGCGCTCGACGGTGGTCTTCGGCGGCATC
>JANOKR010000557.1:0-1774 GCA_031419315.1 Betaproteobacteria bacterium | reverse complement strand
CGTGGGTGCGATGCCCGACTTTCCCGACATGCTCGACGTCGTCGCGCGGGCCCGCGAACTGGATGGCTTCGCCGGCCCGCGGGATGCGCAGTTGACGGTGCGGCTGATGGCCCGCTCTGTGGCCTGGTCAGTGGGCTATGTGCAGCAGTGCGCGGCGCGGCAGGGGCTGGTCAGCGGTGCGCTGCCGGGCCGGCTGGTGCTGCCGGCGAATGAGGACGGCGCGCCGCCGCTGCTGATGCTGGCGTTCGATGCGCAGGCGGCATTGGCCGACGACCCGCAAGCCGCGGCGCTGCGCGAAGTCACGCTCAGCCTGGACGTGCCACAGAACCCGGCCGCGGCGGAACCGTTCCCCACCTGGCACCGCATTGCACATGCGCTGGCTGAAGACATGGACGCCGACTTGATCGACGATGCCGGCCAGCCGATCATGCTGCATGCCTTCGACGCCATCGGCAAGGAACTGGCGCAGTTGTATGCGGCGCTGGAAACCCATGACCTGGCGGCGGGGTCGCCCGCGGCGCGGCGCTTGTTTTCGGGCTGAGGCCGGACACAAGGGGGTGGAAGCCGCCTTGTGTCTGCCGAAGGCGCGGACGCGATACAAGCGGCCGGGCTGAACCGAACGGTCACGGCGCAGCGCGTGCGCGCCGGCCGCGCGGTGACCCTGACGCCCTGACGTCCTGACGTACGGGCTTAAGACTCAGGGCAAGTAGCGAAACACCTGCGAAGCGACGCCGCCATCGCGCGTGAGCAGGCCCGACAACACCGGCGAGCCGGCGGCAGCGAAAGTCAGCGTCGTCAGCTGGCCGTAGCCGAAGCCCGCGCCGCTGTCCTGGATCAAGGCATCGCCATAGGGCACCAGCGCGGTCGAGGTGGCGTTTTCGAGCATCACCTGCGTCACGACCTGGCTGCCGCCACCGTCCAGGAAGCGTCCCCTCGACCAGGCCAGCGCCGCACCGCCCGGAACGACGGCCAGGCCCCAGAGCAACTCGCCTGTCGCCAAGGTGGCCACCTCGCCCTGTGCGCTGCCGTCGAGGGACGTCCAGCCGCCTGGGCGGCACTTGAGTGCAAAGACGCTTTGGCCGTTGTTGAACACCGCGAGCGGGTCGCTGGCCGGAAAGGCGAGCCTGCCGATGCCGAAGCCGAGTTGGCCGTTCGGCGAAAAGACACCGCTCGAAGACGCCGGTGGCGTCAGGGGCCCGCAGACGTCGGTCCACACGCCAAAGTTGCCTTCGCGCAGCACGCGCAGCGGGCCTTCGAACGAATTCGTGGTGGCATCCTGTGGAACGAACATCAGCAACGCGCGGCCGAGGTCCTCGGTGGCGATGCGCAATGCGGTCACGTTGCTCTGCGTCGGCAGCACCGTGCCGCCTTGCCACGGCTGCGCGCCCGAGCCTTTGCGCTTCATGACCATGCGGCCCAGTCCCTGCGCGTTGCCGGTGGTCTCCAGCCAGGCCACCATCAAATCGCCCCCCGGGGCGACGATCTGGGTGCCAAACGCCGATGCATTGGGGTCCACGCGCAGGTCGTCGGCCAGCACGGTCCACTCGCCGCCCTCCCAGCGCTTGACGCACACCTGGCGAGCGTTCTCGGCCCAGGCCACCGAGATCCTGCCGCCGCTGTCGATGGCGATGGCCGGTGTGAACATCTCGGTCGACACCGGCACGTCGGCGTTGATCGCTGCGTCGCCCACCAGTATCCAACTCGAGATTGTGGCGTCGAAGCGCCGCACCAGCAGGTTGACCCGACCCGCCACCAGTACCGCCGTGGCCGCGAC
>JANOKR010000556.1:0-5778 GCA_031419315.1 Betaproteobacteria bacterium | reverse complement strand
TTTTTCTGCTGCGCGGCACTGCCACCACCAGCGCTCCCGCCACCACCCCAACGCCGCGCGACGCGGTGACACAGGCCCTGCATGAATGACACCATCCCACGCCCGGCCTTCCTGGCCGGCGCCGCCAAAGGCCTGTTCATCGACGGCCGCGCGCGCCCTGCGCTGTCGGGCAAGACCTTCGACACCGTGAGCCCGCGCAATGGCGAGGTGCTGGCCCGGGTGGCGCAGGCCGGCAGCGAAGATATCGACGTCGCCGTGGCCGCAGCGCGCCGCGCGTTCGAAGGCGAGTGGAGCCGCTTCAAGCCCTTCGACCGCCAGCAGGTGATGCTCAAGCTGGCCGACCTGGTCGAGCAGCACTACGACGAACTGGCAATGCTCGACACGCTGGACATGGGCGGCCCGATCAGCCGCACGCTGCTCGGCAGGCGCCGCGCGGTGGCGCTGCTGCGCTACTACGCCGGGCTGGCGACGACGATCCAGGGCGACACGATCCCCAACTCTGCACCTGGTGATCACTTCTGCTGGACGCTGCGCGAACCGGTCGGCGTGGTCGGCGCGATCAACCCCTGGAACGGGCCGATCGGCCTGGCAATCTGGAAGCTGTGCCCTGTCCTCGCATCGGGTTGCACCATCGTGCTCAAACCCGCAGAGCAGGCGCCGCTGTCGCCGCTGCGGCTGGCCGAGCTGTGCATGGAAGCCGGCATCCCCGCCGGCGTGGTCAACGTGGTGGCCGGGTTTGGTGACGCCGGCGCGGCGATGGCCGAGCACCCCGGCATCGACAAGATCGCCTTCACCGGCAGCACCGAAGTCGGCCAGAAGATCATGCGCGCCGCCGCCGGCAACATGAAGCGCTTGTCGATGGAACTCGGCGGCAAGAGCCCCGATATCGTCTTCGCCGATGCCGACCTCGACGCTGCGGTGCCTGGCGCCGCGATGGCCGTATTTCAGAACTCTGGCCAGATCTGCAGCGCCGGCACGCGGCTCTTCGTGCAGCGCCCGGTGTATGAAGAGTTTGTGCAGCGCGTGGCGGGGTACGCCAGGACGCTGAAGGTCGGCGACCCGCTGGACCCCGCCACGCAGTTGGGCCCGCTGGTCAGCGCCGAACAGCTTGAGCGTGTCACCGGCTACCTGAAACTCGGCCGCGAGCAGGGCGCGCGCGCGCTGGCCGGCGGCGAACGCCTGAGCGAAGGCGCTTTAGGTTTGGGTTTAAGCCGCGGCTACTACGTCGCGCCCACCGTCTTTGCCGATGTGGGTGACGACATGCGCATCGCGCGCGAAGAGATCTTCGGCCCGGTGATCAGCGCCCTGCCCTTCGACACGCTGGACGAGGTGATCGTGCGCGCCAACGATTCGGCCTACGGCCTGGGCAGCGGCGTCTGGAGCCGCAACGTCAACACCATCCACAAGGTGGCGCGGGGCTTGCGCACCGGCACCGTGTGGGCCAACTGCTATCAGGTGATGGACCCCGCCATCCCCTTTGGCGGCTACAAGATGAGCGGCTTCGGCCGCGAGAGCGGCGTCGAGCACATGCAGGAGTACCTGCAAACCAAGGCCGTTGTCTTGAAGCTGGATTGAGAATGGATCACCACATGCATTACCCGACCACCCGCCGCGCGGGCATCGCAGCCGCGTTGGCCGCAATGACCGCACTGGCCTCGCTGGCCTCGCTGGCGTTTACTGCAGCAGCGCAGGACGCCTACCCGAACAAGCCGATCCGCATCGTCGTGCCCTACCCGGCCGGCGGCACGACCGACCAACTGGCGCGCGCGATCCAGCAGCCGCTGCAGGAACTGCTGGGCCAGACCATCGTCATCGAGAACAAGGCTGGTGCGGGTGGCACGCTGGGCACCGACAGCGTGGCCAAGGCCGCGCCCGACGGCTACACGCTGGTCTTCGGCAACAGCGGCCCGAGCGCGACCGCGAGCCTGATGCGCAAGTTGCCGTATGACGCGCTGAAGGACTTCAGGCCGCTGTCGACGGTGGTCAGCGTGCCGCTGATCCTGGCGGTCGCCGCAGAGAGCCCGCACAGATCAGTCAAGGACTTCGTGGCCTGGGCGAAGACACAGGGCACCACGCTCAACTATGGCTCCACCGGCATCGGCGGCAGTTCACACCTGACCAGCGAGTTCTTCAACGAACTGGCAGGCACGAAGTTCCAGCACATCCCCTACGCCGGCGGTGCCCCGCTGGTCACGGCGTTTGCCGGCGGCCAAGTGCACATGGCGTTCGTGACCGGACTCGACGGGTCGGCGATGGTGCAGGCCGGCAGGATCCGCTACCTGGCGGTGGCCTCGCCGCAGCGCACCGAGGTGCTGCCGGGCCTACCCGCGATCGCCGAAGACGTGCCCGGTTTCAGCAGCGTGGTCTGGTTCGGCCTGCTGGCACCCAAAGCCGTGCCCGACGATATCGCCGCCAAGCTCAATGCGGCCATCGTGAAAGCCGTTGCGCGGCCGGAGGTGCGCAAGCTCTTCACCGACCGCAATGTCGAGCCGCGCAGCAGCACGCCCGAGCAGATGGAAGCAGTGATCCGCGCTGAGTTGGACAAGTGGGGGCCGGTGGTGAAGAAGGCCAGCATCAAGGTCGAGTAGCCACACCGGCTCGGGCCGCTGGGTGCGTTTGCATTCGCGCCGACCAAGCGCCGACCACGCGCCGCGGTCGGGTTTTGACGCTTCCAACATCCAGCGCTTCAGATCGACCAGTCCCAGACTCTTCAGCAGGCTCGGTTTTGGGTCGGCACAAGCCCCGAATTCATCCCGGCCGCCCGGTCAGATAGACGGCGGCCTGCACGCGCGAGCTGAGGTTGAGCTTTCGCAGGATGTGCTGGACATGGATCTTCACCGTGGCCTCGGCGATGCCCAACTCGCGCGCCACTTCCTTGTTGCTCGCGCCCCGAGTGATGTGGGTCAGGATTTCGCGCTCGCGTGGCGAGAGGTCGTGGATCGGATCGCGGTCGCCCTCAGCGACCGTGGTTGACGCCTCGCCCTGGCGCGATTGAAAGGCATGCACCAGCTTGCTGGTCATCTCGGGGCTGACGACCGCGTCGCCGGCCATCGTTTGCAGGATCGCCGAAGCCAGCATGTCGCTGTCCATGGTCTTGAGCAGGTAGCCACGGGCACCGCCACGCAGCGCCGCAGCCAGATCGCGCGCGTCTTCGCTGACCGTGAGCATCAGCACCCGCGCTGCCGGTGACACCTCCTTGAATCCCGCCAGTGCAGCCACGCCGCTGACGCCGGGCATGTGGTTGTCGAGCAGGATCACGTCGGGCTGCGTGGCGGCGGCTCGGCGGTGGGCCTCGTTGGCGTCGCCCGCCTCGGCAACGATTTCGAAGCGGCCGTCGCCTGCCAGCAATGCGATCAGCCCGCGCCGGAACAGCGTGTGGTCGTCGACCACCAAAACGCGAATCGCGCCCGGCGATGTCATGCTGTCAGGCCCAGCCGTTGCGGCAACTTCAGCACGACACAAGTGCCCGACCCAAAAACCGACTCGACCTCGACGGTGGCGCCGATATGTTGCGCGCGCTCGCGCATGATGCGCAGCCCAACATGGGTTTCGTCGGGCTTAGGCCCATCGGCTTCGAAGCCGCAGCCGTCGTCGCGCACTTCAACGCGCCACTGTGGTGACTGCTGCACCTCGACCCACACTTCGCGCGCTTGTGCATGCTTGCGGACATTCGACAGCGCCTCTTGCACCACGTGCAGCACCTGGACCTGGACATCGGCGGGCAGCGGCAACCCATCACCCTCGATCTCCAGGTGGGTGGGCAGGCCGGTCTGGTGCTCGAACTTCATCAGGGTGGTCTTAAGGGCGGGGGCGATATCTTCAGCATTGGTGCGGGTCCTGAAGTGCAAAAGCAACTCACGCACGTCACCCAGGCTCTCATGCAAACCGGCGTCCAGTTCGCGCATCGTTCTCTCAACCCTGGTCACCTCGCCGCTATCGAGGTCGCTGCGCAGCAGGCCCATCTGGATCTTCAGGAAGGCCAGGCTCTGGGCAATCGAGTCGTGAAGTTCACGCGCGATGAAGCCGCGCTCTTCGGCCACCGCCGTCTCGCGCTGCAGCGCCGCGGCGCGCAGGCCTTCGATGGCACCGGCCAGATGGCTGGCGATCGTTTCCAGCAGTGCGCGGTCGTCGACGGCGAGTTGCCTCGGCGTACGGTAGAACAGGTTCAGTTCACCGACCAGACGTTCGTGCCGGCGCACGGGCACGCTGATCACGGTCTCAAAGCCAGCGCGCGCGCAATGGCCGAGCGGCGCAGCAGAGCCCTCGGCCTGGATCGGAATCACCCGCGTCGTGGCCTGACCCTGCGGCTGGCCGCAGAAGCAGCCGCCGGTGGGGATACAGCGTTCCTCATCGATCAGCGCCTGGGGCAGGCAATCGGACGCCAACATCAGGTAGCGCTGGTTGGATTCGTCCGACCAGCGCACCGCCGACGCATCGGCAGCGCCCGCAATCCGCACCTGCCGCGCAATGCCCTTGGCGAGTTCGTCGAGCGTTGCGGCACGGGCCACGAAGGCCGCGGACTCGTACAGCATCGACAGGCGCGCATGCTGGGTCTCCAGGTTTTCTGTCTTCTCCCGCACCTTGGATTCCAGGCTCTGGTACAGCTCGTGCAGCCTTTGTGCCATGCGATTGAAACCGGCCGCCAGCGCACCGAACTCGTCGTCGGCACCGGCCGCCACACGGACCGTGAGGTCGCCCCCCTCAACGTGGGCCAGGCCCACGCGCAGGCGCGACAGGGGATTGAAGATGAAGAGGTAGGCCGAATACAGCAAGGCCACGGCGCTGATGATCGTCAGCGCAACCATCATGAATTGCACCGCGTTCAGGACGCTGGTCAGGCGCGCCAACTGGTCTTCGATGGCCGATACGAAGTCGTCGACCCTTGCCGTGAAAGTCTCGGCCTGCACGGCCGCGACCGAGGCCGAAGGCAGCGGCGTCAGCAACCAGTCGGTGCGCAGCCGGCTCCAGTCGTGTTGCACGTCGGCAAACGCCCGCTGCGACCGGCCATCGCGCGGCACCAAGAGCGGCCGCGCCGGGTCGCCGGCGCGCAAGGCCGCCAGACTCTGATCAAACTGCGCCATCAGGCTTTCGATACGCCGTCGATCGGCACCCGGCAGCGTCTGCGCCAGGCGCCAGGTCTGCATGCGCATCCTGCCCGCCTCGTTGACGGCGGCAGCGCCGCCCTCAAGCTGCCATGTCACCCACAGCGTGAGCCCGATCGAAGCCAGGGCCACCAGCAACAGCGTGCTGCCGATAACACCCAACTTCGCCGAAAGGCTCCAGGTTCGACGCATTCGGCCACTCTATCGGCCCGGCGACGCCAGCACGTGACGCTGATCAATTGCGCTTGCCTTTCAGGTGCCCCGGGCGACGATCATGGCGGGATTCACAGGTAAGCTCGATCGCGTGGACATCAGCCATTTCGACGATCTGCTTAGAGCCGCCCGCGGGCAACCAGAACCACAACGCTTGCTGCTGGTCTTCGCCAGTGCCAGCCTGCCGACCAGCGCCACGGCCGAACAGCGGGCTGGTTTCGACGCTGGCGAGTCGGGCGAGTTGGCGCCCTTGATGTGTGTCGACAAGGACCCGGGCGCGCTGGCCGACTTTGCGGCGCTGGTTGACGAAGCCGCCAGCTTGGGCCCGGCGTGGGCGTTGGTGTTTGCCGCCGCACTGTCCGGCGCGGCTGGGCGCCCGCCCAGCGACAGCCAGGTGGACACTGCGCTTGAGCGCATGGTGGAAGACGTGAAGTCGGGCAAGCTCGCCGGGCTGATCCCTTTC
>JANOKR010000555.1:0-10231 GCA_031419315.1 Betaproteobacteria bacterium | reverse complement strand
CCACCGGGTATGGGCGCCAAGGCGGTGTTGATGCGGTGATCGTCGAGTGCCACAACCGGTGCCCCGCGAGCGTGGGCCGGAGAACGCATGCCCGGGCCGCGTGCCTCGCGCGGTGTCGACCTTGCCTAACCTTGCAGAAGTGCCGCAATGGCCGCAACGGCCGCAATGGCCGCAATGGCCGCAATGGCCGCAATGGCCAACTACTGATCGCGCGTTCGTACGCGACCGAACGTCGATTGGTATCAGGCCTTGCCCTGGCTGGCCATCGCGGCCGCGGCCTTGGCTACCGCGTCGGCGTCGCCGAGGTAATAACTGCGCAGCGGCTTCAGCGCCGCATCCAGTTCATAAACCAGCGGGATGCCGTTCGGGATATTCAGGCCGACGATATCGGCGTCGGCAATGCCGTCGAGGTATTTCACCAGCGCGCGGATGCTGTTGCCATGCGCGGCGATGAGCAGGCGCTGGCCGGCTTGAATCGACGGTGCGATCTGCGCATGCCAGTACGGCAGCACCCGCTCAACGGTGTCCTTCAGGCATTCGGTCAGCGGCACCTGACCGGCGGTGAGCTGGGCATAACGCGGATCGCTGCGCTCGCAACGCGGGTCGGCGGCGTCGAGCACCGGCGGCGGGGTGTCATAGCTGCGCCGCCAGACGAGCACCTGCGCGTCACCGTACTGGCGCGCAATCTCGGCCTTGTTCAGGCCTTGCAGCGCGCCGTAATGGCGCTCGTTCAGGCGCCAGTCCTTGACCACCGGCAGCCAGGTGCGATCGAGCTCGTCGAGCGCGTGCCAGAGGGTCCAGATCGCGCGCTTGAGCACCGAGGTGTGGGTGCTGTCGAATTCGAAGCCGGCGGCCTTGAGCAAACGCCCGGCCTGGCGGGCCTGCTCGACGCCGGTGGCGGTGAGCGGCACGTCGGTCCAGCCGGTGAAGCGGTTTTCGAGATTCCAGGTCGATTCGCCATGGCGGATGAGGACGAGCTTGTGCATGGCGGGGCCGATGTTGGGGTGGTCACGGGCGGAGCAGGCTTGAATCTTACAATCCGTGGTTTGGCCCGCTGAAAGCCCCCGCTGTGAACTTCCTGATCGAAAACTGGCTTTTGCTCCTGGTCGCCTTTGTCTCCGGCGGGATGTTGATCGCGCCTCTGCTGCGCGGCACCGGGGTGGGTGGCGCCATCAACACCGCCGAAGCGGTGCGCCTGATCAACCGCGAGAAGGGCGTGTTGATCGATGTCGGCGAGCCCGCCGAGTACGCCGCCGGCCACGCCAGTGGCGCGCGCAATGTGCCGATCGGCCAGATCGATGGCTCGAAGGACCTGCCTTCGAACAAGGCGCTGCCGCTGATCGTGATGTGCCCGACCGGAGCGCGCGCTGGCCGCGCTGCCGGGGCGCTGCGCAAGCTCGGCTACGAAAATGCCAAGGCACTTTCGGGCGGCGTCAACGCTTGGCGCGAAGCCAACCTGCCGGTGGAGAAAAGCGCCGCCAAAGCTTGAAGCCAACGCCGCAGCGCGCAACTTCGTCGCTGCCACCGGGCCGCTGAATGGCCCCAACGCCTGCATGCCCAGGCGCCGCACCTGAAAATCCCCACGATGCAATCCGTGAAGATGTACACCACTCTGGTCTGCCCTTTTTGCCAGCGCGCCAAGGCCCTGTTGACCGCTCGCGGCGTGGCCAAGGTCGAAGAGATCCGCGTCGACCTTGACGCCGAAGCACGCGACCAAATGATTGAGGTCACCGGCCGCCGCACGGTGCCGCAGATCTTCATCGGCGAGACGCATGTTGGCGGCTGCGACGACCTGGTCGCGCTCGACCAGCGCGGCGGGTTGCTGCCGCTGCTCGCGGCTTCAACGTGATCCGGCGCGATCCAGCCTCACCCGGCCGGCGATAATCCGCGCCACTTTCTTTGTTGCTGCCGCCGCGCTGCAACGCCCATCCCCAGCCGAGACCCCACACCATGGCCGAGCAAGACCCGACCCCCGTTTTCCAGATCCAGCGCATGTACCTGAAGGACCTGTCGCTCGAGCAGCCGAACTCGCCGCAGATCCTGCTCGACCAGGCGCAGCCGCAGGTCGATATCAACCTCGGCATGACCGCCGCCGGTGTTGCCGACGGCGTCTTCGAGGTCTGTGTCAGCGCCACCGTGACGACCAAGGTCGCCGACAAGGTGCTGTTCCTGGTCGAGGCCAAGCAGGCCGGCATCTTCGAGATCCGCAACGTGCCCGAAGACCAGAAAGAAGGCATCCTGTCGATCGTCTGCCCGCAGATGATCTACCCCTACCTGCGCGCCATCGTGTCCGATGTCTGCACCCGCGCCGGCTTCCCGCCGATCCTGCTCACCGAAGTCAATTTCCAGGCCATGTTCGAAGCCCAGCAGGCGCAAGCCGCGGCACAGGCGAACGGCGGCTCGCGCATCATCACGGGTGCGAATTGACGCGCTGATTCACGGCCATGAAGATCGCTGTGCTCGGGGCCGGTGCCTGGGGCACGGCGCTGGCCTGCAGCGCGGCCGAGCGGCACGACGTGCTGCTGTGGGCGCGCGACATGGCGCAGGCAGCGCTGATGCAATCGCAGCGGTGCAACGCCGCCTATCTGGACAGTGTGCCGCTGCCTGCAACCCTGCAAGTCACCGCCGACCTTGCTGCGGCGTGGGCCCATGTGGCTGCCGAAGCGAATGGCCAGGCGCAAGCCGGCCTAGCCATCATCGCCACGCCGATGAGCGGGTTGCGCGCTTGCCTGCGTGCGCTGCCGCCCGCGGTGCCCGTGCTCTGGCTGTGCAAGGGTTTCGAGAGCGATACCGGCGCACTCGGCCACGAGATCGCGCGCGCAGAACGTGACCCGGCCGTTGGCGGCCAGGCCGGCGTGTTGTCGGGCCCGAGTTTTGCGATCGAGGTCGCGCGCGGGCAGCCGACGGCGTTGGTGGTGGCCAGCGACGATGCGGCCTTGTGCGAGCTTGCGGTGGCGGCCTTTCACAGCGAGTCGCTGCGCATCTACACCTCGGCCGACCCGACCGGCGTCGAGGTCGGCGGCGCCGTGAAAAACGTGCTCGCGATCGCCGCCGGCCTGCTCGACGGCCTGGCGCTGCAAACGTCGCGCCGCGCCGGCGCGATGCCGCTGCCGGGCTTGAACGCGCGTGCCGCACTGGTCACCCGCGGCCTGGCGGAGATGACGCGCCTGGGGCTGGCGCTGGGCGCGCGTGCCGAGACTTTCATGGGCCTGTCGGGGCTGGGCGATCTGGTGCTCACCACCACCGGCGCGCTGTCGCGCAATCGGCAAGTTGGCCTGCTGCTGGCGCAGGGGCAGACCCTGGCGCAGGTGCTGGCGTCGCTCGGGCATGTTGCCGAAGGGGTCTACACCGCAGCGACCGTGCTGCGCCGGGCGCATGCGCTTGGTGTCGAGATGCCGATCACCGCAGCGGTGGTCGAGGTGCTGCAAGGGCGCTGGTCGCCGATGCGGGCGGCAGCCGAGCTGATGGGGCGTGGGGCGCGGGCGGAGGCTTGAGCAGCGTGTGTCGCCGCGGCGGGCGGCGCTGATTTGACGCCTCAAGTCGGTCGATACATTTGGTGCTTGTCGGAGACCCTGCATGGCCCTCGAACTGACCCAGGTCTATCTCGAAACGACGCAGCTAGAGGCGCTTGCCGCCAAGGCCAAGGCCAGCGGCCGGACATCGTCCGAGTTGCTTCGCGAGGCGGTCGACGCGCTGCTGCTCGGTGTCAACCCCGAGGAATTGCGGCAGCTCGATGAAGCCAGCAAACGCGCCGAGATCGACCTCAAGGAAATGGTCAAGTCGCTCGACGCCAACGCCAAGAGGCACAAGGCGTTCATGGCCGAGATCACCAAGCTGCGCGAGGTGGCGGCTCGATGAGCACGCCGGGCCGCCCCAAGTGCGAATGCTCGCGCTTGGCGGGAGTGCGCCCGGACACGGACCGCCCCCGCGGGCGGGCCGTGCCTGGCGCACGCCTGGCCCCTCTGCGGGCCAGGCCGGCCGGAGGCCGTAGGGTGCGCCTTTGAGCATGCTCACCGACATCCTCGACCGGCTGTCGGGCATCGCCGCGGTCAAGGACCGTATCAACGACTTCACCATCCAGCTCGCCGAAATTCGCAAGGTGGTGCTCGACCAGCAACAGGACGTCGCCGGGCTGCAAGGGCAGTTGAAGGCCTTGATTCAGATGCAGGCGAACGCCGGCAAGCGCTGGATCGAGCCGGGGCCGCGGTGGCTCGCAGCGCGCTTGGCAGGCATTTGGATCGGAGTTCGCAGTGACTTCGGTCGGGTTTGTTTCGGGCGTCGTTCGGGGATTCGTTGGGGCATGCGTTCGGACATGCGTGCGGGCAAGTGCGGCAGTGGGGTGGCCGGCGTAGCGCATAGGAATTTGCTAAGCGAAGCCGGCCACCCCGCTGCCGCACTTGCGGGCGGCATCGGATGCCTCGCGGGCGAAGCGAGGCGAGGGTTTTTGTGCCCCTGGCGGCGGGCAACTTGACGCTTCGGCAGTTGTGCGTCCTGGACGCCTGCCGCCGCTGACCCTGGCCGTTAGCCCATCAACCAGGCTCAGCCGGCGGCGCCGGCATAACCGTTCTGCCGCCAGGCGTCGAAGACCACCACCGCGACGGCTTTGCTCAGGTTCAGGCTGCGCTGGCCGGCAATCATCGGCAGGGGCGGGCCGCAAATCTCGGAGTTGACGCCAGGGATCCAACCACCCGAGCGGGGTGCGGCTGCGTCACTGTTCGTCCAAGGCCACCGCAACGTCCATGTGCAGCGCCACCATGCCGCGATCAAAACTTGCCAGCTTGCCGCGATGGTGGCGCGCGAGTGCGGCAAGGTAGGCATCGGTCACCTGGCGGTGCCCGATCACGCCACGCCACGAGATATCCGCGTAGCCGATGTCATCGGGCCAGAAGTGGTGGCGCGGGTGGGCGACAAGTTGGGCCAGCAACTGCACCGCCGTCTCCGGCTTGGCCTGCCCGAGGTGGATCAAGAGCCGCAGCAAGGTGCCCTGGGTGATTGGGCAGGTGGCAAAAGGGTGCCGCTGGCTCGCAAACCAGCGCTGCGCCGCGGCATGGTGGACATGCCCGCTGCTGACCAGCGCCACCAGCACGTTACCGTCGAGCAGGTGCACGTCGGCGGTGCTCGCCGGCTTCTTCATTCGTCGTCCAGCGCGCGCACATCCTCGGGCGTCACGACGCGTGTCGAATGCAGCACCGGCAAGCCGGTGATGGCACTGGTGGTGAACGCCGGCGTCGCGCTGTCGCGGGCCGGCAGCGCCAGCCCGCGCCGGATCAGATCGGCGGCGGTCTGGCTCAGGCTGCTGCGTGTGTGCGTCGCCAATGAAGTGACAACACGATGCAGATCGTCGGGGAGGTCGATGGTCGTTCGCATCACTGCATATTGATGCAAACTCATCATGATGTAAAGGTCCAGGGCGTTGAATCCACTCGGCGAAGGTTCAGCGCCGAACGGGCTGGCGGGTGGATGGGCAAGTGGTGGTGTCCGGGTTTCGTTCGCACCTGGCCATCGAGCGGGCAAGTGCGGCAGCCGGGTGGCCGGCAACGCTGAAGCAAATTCTTATGCGCTACGCCGGCCACCCCACTGCCGCACTTGCGGGCGACATGGTGGGCCTCGCGACGGTGTCGACACCAAGCCACGGTCGTGTTGGACGTCGATGCGCGTGCCGCTGAATCGTCGGATCGCGGGCGAAGCGAGGCGAGGGTTTTTGCGCCCCTGGTTTCGGGGGGATTGACAGGCTACTCCCCCCCCCAAGATTCGTGCCAGCTTTGATGTGGGCACGACCGTCAAAGCCCGTCGAACCATCTTCTCGTGCGCTGGCGAAGAGGGGAATCTCACCATGACGATCGCATTGAAGACCTGGGCCGCCGCGGGCGCGCTGGCGTTGGCTGCGGGTGTAGCCGGAGCGGCGGGTGTGTCCGGCCAGGGCACCTGGGAAACCACCTTGCAGCCGCGTGACCTGGACGGCAACGCCGTCAACGGCCCAGAGGCCTTTTACGACACGGCGCTCAACATCACTTGGTTGCGCGATGCCGGCGTCAACGGGTTTGCGAATTGGGTACCCTCCGACCTCTGGGCCAGAACTTTGGTAGTCGGCGGGATCGGCGGCTGGCGACTGCCCACCATGGTGGATACCGGACCGCCCGGATGCATAGCCACCAACGCCGCCGGCACCGACTGCGGCTACAACGTGCTGACGTCCACCAGCGAGATGGCGCACCTGTGGTACGTGGCGCTGGGTAACTTGAGCCCTTGCAATCCAGCGACTTCGACGACCAGCGTCTGCGCTCCCCAAGCTGGCTCGGGCCTGACCAACACCGGAAATTTCCAGAATCTCCAGCCGGGCTGGTACTGGACCAATGTGCAGCACGCGCTGGATGGCTCGTACATATGGGTGTTCGCCGCTAGCGTCGGCTACCAGACATTTCAGATCAATAACACTACTGCGACCCTTACGTATGCCATGGCCGTACATGCCGGCGATGTGGCTGCCGCTGTGCCGGAGCCGCAGACCTACGGCCTGATGCTGATGGGCTTGGGCGCGTTGGCGATGGCACGGCGCCTGCGGGCACATTGATGCGTCGGTGGGCTGCCGGGCGTTGCGCGGCTCGACGTCCGTCGGGCGATCCAGCGCACATTCACAAACGCCGCCGCTGACCCTGGCCGTTAGCCCATCAACCAGGCTCAGCCGGCAGCGCCGGCATAGCCGCACTGCCGCCAGGCGTCGAAGACCACCACCGCCACCGCATTGCTCAGGTTCAGGCTGCGCTGGCCGGCGCGCATTGGCAGGCGCACGCGCTGCGCGGAGTCGAAGGATTCACGCACCGCCTCCGGCAAGCCGGCGGTTTCGCTGCCGAAGACAAACCAGTCGCCGGGCTGCCACAGCATGCCGGCCATCTGCCGCGCGCCGCGGGTTGTGAAGGCGAACATCCGGGCCGGGTCGGGTTGCTCGGTTTGCAGCAGCGCGGCCCAAGACCGATGCCGCTTGACCGCGGCGTGTTCGTGGTAGTCGAGCCCGGCGCGTTGCAGCAGTTTGTCTTCCATCAAAAAACCCAGCGGCTCGACGAGGTGCAGCGTGCACCCGGTATTGGCCGCCAGCCGGATCACGTTGCCGGTATTCGGCGGGATCTCGGGGTGGACGAGGACGATGTTGAACATGCGCGGCGCGGTCGGTTTTACAAGCTCAGGCGGTGCGCGCCACGGTCCAGACTTCGACCGCCGCGGCGCCGGCGCGCAGCAGCGCGGCGGTGGCTTCGCGGGCGGTGGCGCCGGTGGTCAGCACATCGTCGACGATCGCGATGCGTTGGCCGCGCACCTCGGCGTGCCGGCGCGGTGCAACCATGAACGCGCCGCGCAGGTTTTTGGCCCGCTCGGCGCGTGGCAGGTCGGCCTGGTGCGCGGTTTCCAGCGGCCGCAACAGCAGCGTCGCATCGGCTTGCAGCTTCAGCTGGCGCGCGACGCGGCGGGCGATTTCCCAGGCCTGGTTGTAGCCGCGCTCGGCCAGCCGCGCGGCGGCCAGCGGCACCGGCAGGACGAGGTCCACCGGCACCGCATCCGGCGCCTTGCGCGCAAGAATGGCGATTGCCAGCCGCTGCGCCAGCGGCGTTGCGAGCTCGACCTGGGCGTGGAATTTGAGGTCGACGATGAGCCGGTCCCAGGGGAAAGCGTAGTCGGTGGCGCAGACCGCTTGGGTCCAGATCGGCGCTTCGCGCAGGCAGTCAGCGCAGGCGATGCTGGACTTTGCCGCCGCGCTGGCGACGGCGGCCGACGAAAGAACCATCGCACAACGCGGGCAGCGCGGGCGGTCGGCTGCGTAACGACCGATGCAAGCGGCGCAGATGCGGCCGCTGCCGAAGTCGGCGCAGACCGCGCACAGGCTGGGCAGCAGCCTGCGTGCGGTGCCGGGGTGCGCGTTGCGGGCGGCGAACATCGGCTCAATATACTGGCCCGATGCCCAGCGCCGACATCACATCCAAGACCCGACGCGATATCGATGATGCAGCGCTCGAGCGGCTGGTGCAGCGTTTGGCCGCGGCGCCGCAGCCGCCTTGGCTGCATGCCGAAGTCGCACGTCGCATGGGCGAGCGGCTGGAGATCATCAAGCTCAAGCCGGCGCGCATCGTCGACTGGTGGGCGCGTGCCGGCGCCGGCGGCAACACGCTGCACCAGGCCTACCCGGCGGCGCGGCGCACCGAGGTCGAGCTGCAGCCCGCCGACATCGCCCAGCGCGCGCGCTGGTGGCCGGTGGCGTTGACACCCGCGGCGCGTGTCACGCAAGCCCGCGCCGGCGAGGTTGCTGACGGCGCGGCGCAGCTGGTCTGGGCGAACATGATGCTGCACCTGTTGGCCGACCCGATGCCGACGCTGCGGGCCTGGCAGCGGGCGCTGTCGGTCGACGGTTTTTTGATGTTCTCGACGCTCGGGCCCGGCAGCCTGCAGCAGTTGCGCGCGCTCTATGGGGCCAACGATTGGGGCCCGCCGCTGGCGGCGCTGACCGATATGCACGATATCGGCGACATGCTCGTCGAGGCCGGTTTTGCCGACCCGGTGATGGACCAGGAACTGCTCACGCTGACCTGGCCCGACGCGCGGGCCGCGCTGCTCGAGCTGCGCAGCTTTGGCGCAAACCTGCACCCGCGGCGCAACGCTGGCTTGCGCACGCCGCGCTGGCGGCGGCGGCTTGAAGCCGGGTTGCAACGCATGGCGGGCGCGCGCAATGACGACCACAGCGATGGCCGCAACGACGACAGCAACCCCGGCCGCATCGAGTTGACGCTGGAAATCGTCTACGGCCACGCCTTCAAGCCGCTGCCGCGGGCTCGTGTTCTGCCTGAGTCGACGGTGGCGCTGGCCGACATGCGCGCGATGGTGCGCGCCGGGCGTGGCGGCGGCTGATGTCGACGTGGGGCTACGTTAGAATCCAGGTTGCTTTCGGCCCCGCTGCTATCTTGCCCGCGGATTGGCCGCCTCCGAGGCGGCCCCTGTGTCGTCAGCCCGTCGTCAGCCTGCCGTCAGCTCACTGCACTGCCCGCCCATCACCCGTCGATGATCGCCGCCTTCGCCCCGTCACCCTGGCCCGCTCCTGCGGCAGCTGCGCCGTGGCGCTTCGGCCGCGCCTGGGTCGACCCCGATCAGCGTGTCGGCGTGCAGTGGACGCTGCGGCGCAACTGCTCGATCTCGCCGCGCCAATTGCTCGTTGTCTACCTGTCGCTATGCTGCCTGTCACTGGTCATTGCGGTCGGTTTTGCGCTCAGCGGCGCACCCGTGGTGCTGGCCTTTTCCGGCCTTGAGCTGTTGCTGATCGGCACCGCCTTCCTGATTTATGCCCGCCATGCTCGCGATGGCGACACGCTGACGCTGAGCGGCCAGTCGCTGGCGGTAGAGCAGTCGCTCGGCGGGCGTGCAACGTTGACCGAATTCCGCGCCGAGTGGTTGTGTATCGAACCCCGCAGCGGTGAAGGTTCGCTGGTTGAACTCGCCGGCCAGGGCCGGCGCGTTTATATCGGCCGCTACCTGCGCCCGGAATTGCGCGCCGCCCTGGCGCAAGAACTCCGGTTTGCGTTGCGCAGCGTGGGCAGCCTTCGCAGCCCTGCAAGCGACCCTGCAAGTGACTCTGCAAACGCCACGTCATCCGCCCCGTCATCCGATCGTTCCGTCTGAAGCCCCCTCCACGATGAAGACCAACCTCCGCCTCTGGCAGCCGCTGTCCCGTTGCAGCCTCGCGCTCGGCACTGCGCTTTTTGCCCAGGCCGCTTTTGCGGTCAACAACCTGCCGGGTGGGCCGGCGGTGAACCAGCTCGATCTGCATCCGCCGATGAGCAAAATCGCCGAACAGCAGCAGTGGCTGCACTACGTCACGATGATCATCTGCCTGGTGATCTTCGTGGCCGTGTTCGGGGTCATGTTTTATTCAATCTTCAAGCACCGCAAGTCCAAGGGCCACAAGGCGGCGACTTTTCACGAGAGTGTGGGCGTCGAGATCGCCTGGACGGTGATCCCCTTCATCATCGTCATCGGCATGGGCGCGCTGGCCACCAAGACGGTGGTCGCGATGAAGGACACGAGCAACGCCGACCTCACGATCAAGGCCACCGGCTACCAGTGGAAGTGGGGCTACGACTACCTCAAGGGCGAAGGCGAGGGCATCAACTTCCTGCAGACCCTGGACGTGGCGCACCGCGTGATGTCCGACTCCGGCAAACCGCCGGCGACCGACGACTACCTGCTCAAGGTCGAC
>JANOKR010000554.1:0-9566 GCA_031419315.1 Betaproteobacteria bacterium | reverse complement strand
GCCACGCTGTCGGCGCTGGTCATGGTGAACATCCCGCTGGCGCTGGTGGGCGTGGTGTTCGGCCTGTGGCTGTCGGGCCAACCGCTTTCGGTGGCGGCGCTGGTGGGTTTCATCACGCTGGCCGGGATCTCGGTGCGCAACGGCATCCTCAAGGTCAGCCACTACATCAACTTGATGCGCTTCGAGGGCGAGGAGTTCGACCACAAGATGATCCTGCGTGGCTCGCTGGAGCGGCTCAGCCCGGTGCTGATGACGGCCCTGGTGACGGCGTTTGCGCTGGCGCCGCTGCTCTTCGAGGCCGAGCGCCCGGGCACCGAGATCCTGCACCCCGTCGCGGTGGTGATCTTCTGCGGCCTCATCAGTTCGACCCTGCTCGACACCTTCCTCACGCCGGCGATGTTTTGGCTCTTCGGCCGCAAGGACGTCGAGCGCCTCATGGACAAGCAACATGCCGAAGCGTTCTGAGCGCCTTGCAAAGTCAGTCATCCCAGCCCACGAAAGGCCCCAGCCCATGCCCGCACAAACCTTCATCGCCGCACTGCTTTTTGCGGTGACCGGCGCCACGTTCGCCGGCGAAAAGCCAGACCATGCCCATGGCCACAAGCCGATGCATGGCGGCGTGGTCGTCGGCACGGCGGCGATGGACTTCGAGCTCGTGGCCAAAGCCGATGTCATCACGCTGCATTTGCGCGATCACGGCAAGGCCGTCGATCTAAAGGGCGCCAGCGGCAAGCTCACGATCTTGAGCGGCCATGACAAATCCGAAGCCCTCCTGTCGCCCGCGGGTGGCGGCGGGCTGCAAGCCCGAGGCGACTTCAAGCTCGGCGCCGGGACCAAGATGGTCGCCACCGTCACGCTGGTGGGCAAGCCAACGATGAATGTGCGCTTCGTGCTGAAGTAGTCTGCCGCGGCGCCCGCGTCGGGTGCGGCAGCGTTGTGCATTTGGGCCGCCGGGGTCGACGGCGCCCGGCCCCGCGGCGTCGATATGGCGCTGGTTTGGCCGCTTTTTTCCACGGCTGGCGGGGTTCATTCAGCGCTTGAATCGATCCGCGGTGGCGTGAGCCCACAAACCTGGAGCGAACGATGAAAAATGGCTGCAACCCTGGGCGCCGCGAATGCCCGCGCTTGGTTGGGGTCTGGGCTGGCGCGGCCGTCCTGGCCGCCAGTGCAGCGATGGCCGACGAGTCGCCGTCGGTGACGCCGTACCGGCCCAGCGTGTCCACGCCAGCGGCGCTGTCGGCCACGGGCTGGCTGGAGGTCGAGGCCGGCGCGCTGTCGAGCCGAGGAGACGAATCCTCGCGTCGCAGGAGCCTGCAATACACGCTGAAGCTGGCTTTTTCGCCGGACTGGGGTATCCGGATCGGGGGCGACGCGATCGTGCGCCAGGCCCAAGCCGAAGCGCCCACCACGCAGGGTGGTGGCGACACCACGATCGTGCTCAAGCGCCGCTTTGCGCTCGACGACGATCGTGAATTCGGCGTCGAAGTGGGGGTCAAGTTGCCAACCGCGGGACGCGAGTTGGGCAGTGGCCATCGCGATCTTGGCGTGAATGCAATCTACAGCGCCGACTTTGCTGATGGCTGGCACACCGACATCAACCTCATCGCAACCAGGATCGGTGGCGCCGGCCCGGCCCTGGGGCGCTGGCAAAAGGGCTGGGCCGCGGGCTGGTCGCGCAACCTGTCAGAACGATGGGGCGTCGTCGCCGAGCTCTCGGGCACCCAGCAAGGTGGCAGCGCCAGCACGACTCTGGCCCTGGTCGCGGTCAGCTACGCGGTGTCGAAGCAGATTTCTCTCGATGCCGGCGCGAGCAAGGGCCTCAGCACCGCGTCCGGCGGCTGGTCGGCGTTTGCTGGCCTCACGGTCTTGGCCGCCCGCTGGTTCTGAGCACCCGGGCGGCGGGCCGCCTCAGCGCAGGCCGCGCGCCTGCGACACCGCGCGGCCGAGGCCGATGACCGCCATCGCGTAGTAGCTGGAACGGTTGTAGCGCGTCACGGCGTAAAAATTTGCGGTGCCGGCGACGAAGCTCGGCGCGGCGGCGCCGTTTTGCAACTCGACCAGCGCCAGCAGGCCCGCATGGGCACGCGCGTCCGCATCAAGCTCGGCACCGCGCTGCAAAAACTGCGTGGCGCTGAAAGTGGGCGTGATATCCGGGGCGAGCAGGTGCGCGCGGTCGCTGCTGTCGACCGGCACGGCCACCGAAAAGTGCGTCGGCTGGCCACGCTGCCAGCCATGTTCGGCGAGGTAGCGGGCGACGCTGCCGATGACGTCGGCGGCGTTGCCATGCAGGTCGATGCGGCCGTCGTCGTCGAAATCCAGCGCATAGCGGTTGACGCTGCCGGGCATGAACTGCGGCAGGCCCATCGCGCCGGCAAAGGAGCCGCGCAGTGACGCCGGCTGGATCTGCTCGCGGCGCGCCAGCACGAGCAGCTCTTCGAGCTCGCTACGGAAAAATTCGCTGCGGTCGCTGCGCCCCTTGGGGAAGTCAAAGCTCAGCGTTGCCAGCGCATCGATGAGGCGGAAGCTGCCCATCACCCGACCGTAAAAGGTCTCGACACCGACGATGCCGACAACGATCTCGGCGGGCACACCAAAACGCTCTTCGGCACGCGCCAGCCAGGCTTCGTTGGTGCGCCAGAACTGCACGCCCGCGTCGATGCGTTGGGGCTCGACAAAACGCGCCCGGTAGGCGGCCCAGTTTTTGGCCGTGCCCGCCGCGGGCGGCATCAGCAAGCGCTGCACCACGGGCAGCTTGTGTGCGCGGCTGAGCTGGCTGGCAACCCAGCCAGGATCAAAGCCGTGGCGCTGGGTCAAGTCCTGCGCAAACGCCAGCACGTCGGCACGCGCGCCGTAGGCCGGGCCTTCGGCGGCTGCCGGGCTGGCGGTTCTCGCCGCTGCGGTGGACCGTTTGGGCTGGCCTGGTGGTGGGTTTGAAGACGCGGCCTGCGCTGGCGCGGTACTCAGGCCGATGGCCAGTGTCGTTGCGATGGCCGCGAGCAGCGGGTTGCGCCTCGCGCTGCTGACCACGCCGTGCATCCGATCAAGCATTGCGCTGCTCATCGCCGGCCCGCCAACGCCTGCGTCGCAGCCACAAACGCCGGCCACCATGAACGGTCGACCTTGGCCCGGCCGCTGCGGCCATAACGCGCGTGGTCGAGCGCATCCAATGCCTGCGCCGCGGCGGCAGCCGGTTCACCGAGCTTCAGGCGCATCAACTCGGCGCGCCTGCGTGGGCCGTCGCAGGCCTGCACCGACACACCGAGCGTTGCCAAGCGTCGCTGCACCCGCTGCTGCAATCGCTGCCAGGGGTCGACGCGGTGCCGGTCCCACAGCGCCCAAAGCGCGCCGGCCAGGCTGGTGGTGCAGAGCAGGCCGATGAGCAGATAGGCCAGGTCGACCCAGCTCGGTGCGTCAAAGCCGAGATTTTTCATCAGGCTGAACTGCTTGCCGCGCGAGTAGTTCAGCACCCACTGGTTCCAGCGGTTGTCCATGCCCTCCCAGAAGGCGCGCAAGTTGGCCAGCAACTGCGGGTTCAGCCGCAGCATCGCCTGCGAGACGAAGCCCGGGTCGGGCACCAGGCTGCGCCCACGGTTGATGCGGTCCGGCGCGACGGCGGCGGTCGGGTCGGCACGCACCCAGCCTTCACCGGCCTGCCAATATTCGGCCCAGGCGTGGGCGTTGCTCTGGCGCACGATCCAGTAGCCGTCGACCGGGTCGGCGTCGGTGCCCTGGTAGCCGGTGACGATGCGCGCCGGCACGTCCATCGCACGCATGATGACGACGAAGGCGGCGGCAAAGTGTTCGCAGAAACCGAGCTTGCGGTCGAACCAGAATTCGTCGACGGCATCGCGGCCATACGTGCCCGGCTCCAGCGTGTACGTGAATCCGGCCGTACCGATATGGCGCATCACCTCGGCGGCCAGCGTGCGTGCATCGGGTGGGCTCGCGTTGGCGAGCTCCATCTGGCGTTGCAGCGTGGCCGCCCAGGTCATGGTGCGCGGGTTGTAGCTGCCCGGTAGCCGGACATGGTCGCGCAGTGCGAGCGTCGGCGTGCGTGGGCCGTGGCGGTACAGCGGCCAGGCCTGGGCCTCGAAGCGCAGGCGCTCGGTGACGGGCAGGGTGGTCTGCCATTGCAGGTCGGGGCGCAGACTGGCGCTGAAGTCGTTGAGCTGCGGCGCGCTATCGGGCCGATCGGGGGTGAGCTCAAGCAGCGGCAGCAGGTTCAGCCGGCTGGGTTCGATCGTGACCTCGTAGCGCAGCGGGTTGCCGAGCAGTTGGACTTCGGGCCGGGCGCGGTAGGCGGGTGGGAAACCCGGCACCAGCCGGGTCCACTCCCGGCCGTCAAAATTGGACAGCACCGGGCCGCGGAAATACATCGCCTGCGGCGGCGGCGGCCGGCCAAAAAACTGCAATCGCATCGCCACCGATTCGTCATTCGCCACCGACGCCACGCCGCCCATGCGCAGCGTGCCCGACAGGCCGGTGCGTCCGGCGGCGTCCTGCGGCAAACCCCACAGCGGCGCGATGCGCGGGAAGAGCAAAAACAGCACGATCATCAAGGGCGCACCGAACAGCGCCGCACGGGCTGCAACCGCGCCGGCCCGCCGCAAGTCGGGCCGACCGACCGGCATGTGCACCAGCACCAAGGCCGTCAACAGGCCCCATACCGAGACCAGGGTCGCCAGTGCGATGAACAGGCTCTGCGAATACAAAAAATGCGTGAGCACGATGAAGACGCCGAGGAAAAAAACGACCAGCGTGTCACGCCGCGCACGCAGCTCGAGCATCTTCAGCGCCATCAGCACGACGAGCATCGTGACGCCGGCTTCCTTGCCAAACAGGGTGCGTTCGCTCCACCAGGTCAGGCCGGCAGACACCGTCAGCACCGCGGCGACGAGCCAGCGGCTGGGCAGCGGTGCATTCGCCAGTGCCAAGCGCGCGCGCCACAGCAGCAAGCCGATGACAACAGCGCTGCACCACAGCGGCAGCCGCATCAGGTGCGGCACCACCGTCCAGCCGACGACGGCAAGCTGGAACAAGGTGTCACGCGCATCGCGTGGCAGGTGCCGCCAGCCGGGCCAGGCCGGCATCGACGTTTTGAGGCTCATCCCCACAGCGCCAGCGCCTCAAGGATGCGGCGGCGGTGCAGGTCGCCTTGTGCGGGTGCAAATTCGCGCCCCGGCAGGGCCAGGCCGTAGACGCTGCCGGCCCTTTCGGCGAGCAACACCCAGGCCGTCAGCCGCGACAAACGTGCTTCGTTGCCGCCCGCGGGCGGCCTTGCCGCATGCCAGTCGAGCCACAACTCGGCGCTGACCGCGCTGCTCGTCTCGCGACTGATCAGCTCGCCCGTCTTGGCGACTTTTTTCCACAACACCTGGCGCAAGGTGTCGCCGCGTCGCCAGGCGCGCACCCCTTCGAGTTCACCACCCTGGGCACGCTTGGATTGAGGCGCTTCGCCGCGGGTCGCTCGGCTGCCGGGCAGCGCTGCGGCCGGGCTCTCGGGCTGCGGGTAGGCGAGCAGCTTCGCGGCCGGCCGCCACAGCGTCCAGGCGCGAAACAGGCCGAGCGGGAAACGCGTTTCGGCAATGACCGTCGGCACTGCATGCCAGCCGCGATGGGCCGGCACCAGCGACAACTGCGCGCTGACCTGTCCTTGCGCCGGGGCGTCGGTCCAGGCATGGCTGCGCTTGACGCCGATGCGCTCGTGAAAGGCCACGCCGATGCCGTGGCGGGTGCCGCCGGGGTTGGTGATGACGATCTCGATTGGCGCCGCGTCGCCGGCAAAGGCCGGTTGCACAGGCCTCAGGTGCAGCGTCAGACCCTTGAGCGTCGAGTGCGTCATGTGCATCGACACCAGACCGCAGCCGGCGAGCAGGAAGGTCAGCACATAACCCAGGTTGAGCTGGTAGTTGATCGAGCCGAGCAACATCAGGATCAACATCGCGCCAAAAAAGATGCCAGCGCGGGTCGGCAGGATGTAGACGTTGCGCTGCGTCAGCGTGTGGGTGTCGACGAGCGGCAGCCGGCTCTCGAACCAGCGCCGCAGGCGCGATGCGATCGAGCGGCGCTCCTGGCGAAGCCGGGCCGGCAGCCCGGCGGCCCGTGACGTAGCGCTGGCCACTGTCATCTTCGTCGGTCAGGGGATCGGCGTGGCCTCGACCATCGCCCGCACCTGCTCGCGCGGCCCGCGGCCGGCGCCACTGGTTGGCACCAGGCGGTGGCCGATGGCCTGCGGCAGGATCGCCTGCACATCGTCGGGTGCGACATAGTCGCGCTGCGCCATCAGCGCGCGTGCCTTGGCCGCGCGCAGCACCGCGATGCCGGCACGCGGGCTCAGGCCTTCGACAAACCATTGCCCCGAGCGTGTCGCCGCGATCAGCGCTTGCAGATAGTCGAGCAGGGCGTCAGACGCATGCACTTTCAGCACGGCGGCCTGCGCAGCGAGCACGTCGCTGGCCTGCATCACCGGCTGCAGGCGTTCGATGATCTTGCGGCGGTCTTCCCCAGCCAGCAGCGAGCGCTCGGAAACGCGGTCGGGATAACCCAGCGAGATGCAGAGCAAGAAGCGGTCGAGCTGGCTTTCTGGCAGCGGGTAGGTGCCGAGCTGGTCGCTCGGGTTTTGTGTCGCGATGACAAAAAACGGCGATGGCAACGGCCGGGTCTGGTTTTCGACCGAGACCTGCTGCTCTTCCATCGCTTCGAGCAGCGCGCTCTGCGTTTTTGGGCCAGCACGGTTGATCTCGTCGGCGAGCAGCACCTGCGCAAATACCGGGCCCGGGTGGAAGACAAAAGCATCCTTGCCGCGCTCGAAGACACTCACCCCGACCAGATCGCTGGGCATCAGGTCGGCGGTGAACTGCACGCGCGAAAAGTGCAGGCCCAGCGAGACCGCGAGCGCATGTGCCAGGGTCGTCTTGCCGACCCCGGGAACGTCTTCGATGAGCAGGTGGCCGCCGGCCATCAGGCAGGCAACGCAGTCTTCGATCTGGGTGCGCTTGCCGACGATAATTGTGGCGATTTGATCGACCAGCCGCGTCAGCTGGCCTGCAATGGTCACATCCATCCGGCGAACATACCCGAAAAGCCCAACCACCCCGCCATGAGCACTGCCTTCTTCAGCCCGCCCGAGTGTCGTTTGCACGAAATGGGCGCAGGCCACCCCGAGTGCCCGCAGCGCCTGGATGCAATCCTCGACCACCTGCGTGCGACCGGCCTCGATGTCGCGCTGGACTTTTGCGAGGCGCCGGATGCGTTGCCCGAGCAACTCGCACGCGCCCACAGCAGCGGCTATGTCACCGAGCTGGCGGCGCTGCTTGACCAGACGCGGCGGGCCGGCGGCCGGCGCGCGATCGACCCCGATACGAGCGCCAATGCCGGCACCCACGATGCGGCTTTCAAGGCCGCTGGTGCGGCTATCGCGGCGACCGATTTGGTCATCGACGGACGCGCAAAAAACGCCTTCTGCGCGGTGCGCCCGCCCGGCCACCATGCGACCCGGGCGCAGGCGATGGGCTTTTGTTTTTTCAACAACGTTGCCGTCGCGGCGCGGCATGCGCTGGATGTGCGCGGCCTGCAGCGGGTGGCGATCATCGACTTCGACGTCCACCACGGCAACGGCACCGAAGACATCATCGCCGGCGATGAACGGGTGCTGATGTGCAGCTTTTTCCAGCACCCGCTGTACCCGGGCAGCGGGGCTGAGCCGCTGGGCACGAATATGGTCAATGTGCCGGTCGCGCCGTATACCCGCGGGCCGGAAATTCGCAGCCTCGTCGACACGATATGGCTGCCGGCGCTGGACCGCTTCAAGCCGCAGATGATCTTCGTTTCGGCGGGCTTCGACGCCCACCGCGACGACGAGCTCGGCCAACTCGGCCTGGTCGAAGCTGACTACGAATGGATCACGCGGCGCATCGTCGCGCTGGCTGATCGGCATGCCGGCGGGCGCATCGTGTCGTGCCTTGAAGGCGGCTACAACCTCGGCGCGCTGGCCCGCAGTGTGGCCGCGCACCTGCGTGTGCTGGCCGGTGTTGCTGCGCCTGCCGGAGCGGCCGGACTGGCCGGAGCAGGGGCGTGACGACGCCGTCGCTGCAGGCCGCCAGCGGCGAGCTGGCCGACTTGCTGCAAGCCCTCTTCAGCCCGCGCGCGCTGACCGAACTCGGCGTCTTGCTCGGCTGCCTACTGGTGTCGCTGCTCGCGGTACGCCTGCTGCGCGGCACGAGGCGTCGCACTGAGACTGCCCCCAGGCCGACGACGATGTCGTCCGCCCCCCGAGGGGGCGTGAGCAAAGTGGCAGAGCCCCATTTGCCCACGAGCATCTGGTTCGGGCGCAAGCTTTATGACGGCGTCTTGTTCCCGGCGCTGGCGCTGCTCGCTGCGCTGGCCGCACGCTGGGCGCTCGCCGGCGTGCTGCCGACGGCGGTGTTCAAGATCGCGGTGCCGATCCTGCTCAGCCTGCTGCTGATCCGCATCGGCGTGCGCGTGCTGCGCGTGGCCTTCCCCAAGTCGCCGACCGTACGCATCATTGAACGCAGCCTGTCGTGGCTGGTGTGGATCGCGCTCGTGCTCTGGTTGACCGGCATCCTGCCGCTGCTGCTGGACGAGCTGGACGACATCCGCTGGAAGCTCGGCGGCGCCAATGTGTCGGCGCTCAGCCTGCTCGAAGGCGCGCTCAGCGCCGCCGCGGTACTGGTGCTGATGTTGTGGCTGTCAGCGGCGATCGAAGCGCGGCTGATGGCCGGTGCCGAGGGTGCCGGTGACTCCTTAAGCCTGCGCAAGATCGCGGCCAATACGACCCGCGCAGTGTTGTTGCTGGTCGGCCTGCTGCTCGCGCTGTCGGCGGCCGGCATCCCGCTCGGCGCACTCGGCGTACTCGGTGGCGCGGTCGGGGTCGGCATCGGCCTGGGCCTGCAGAAGATCGCCTCCAACTACGTCAGTGGTTTTGTGATCCTCGCCGAGCGTTCGCTGCGCATCGGCGATACCGTCAAGGTCGACAATTTTGAAGGCCGCATCACCGACATCCACACCCGCTACACCGTGGTGCGTGCGCTCAACGGCCGCGAGGCGATCGTGCCCAACGAAATGCTCGTCACCCAGCGGGTTGAAAACGCCTCGCTGGCAAACCCGCGGGTGTCGATCTCGACGACCCTGGTGGTCGCGTATGGCACCGACCTGG
This sequence comes from Betaproteobacteria bacterium, assembly GCA_031419315.1. GTDB lineage: Bacteria > Pseudomonadota > Gammaproteobacteria > Burkholderiales > Burkholderiaceae_C > Rubrivivax. The sequence goes on along the minus strand of JANOKR010000554.1, from coordinate 391 downwards.
CGGGCTTAAGCCCGGTGCTGGTCGACGCGATCTGCCGCGTGCCGCGGGTGCTCGCTGAGCCGGCGCCAATGGTGCAACTGAGCCAGTTCGCCAGCGACGGCCTGGAGCTGACGATTCCATTCTGGATCGACGACCCCGAAAACGGCAACGGCAATGTGCGCAGCGACGTCAACCTGGCGATCCTGCAAACCCTGGGCGCGCTCGGCGTGCAGATCCCGTGTCCGCAGCGGGTGCTGCATGCCGCAGCGCCTTCGGGTGTGGCGGCGGCGGTGGATCAGCGGCTGCCCACGGCCTGACGCGCCGCAGCGCGCCGCGGACCCGGTGCGGTCATCGACGCGATCATTGAGATAGGGCCATCGATCGGCCCTATTTAGTCGATTGCCGTCAGGGC
>JANOKR010000553.1:0-2733 GCA_031419315.1 Betaproteobacteria bacterium | reverse complement strand
GGGTTATGTCGTGCGCTGGGTCGACCAGGGTGTCGGCTGCTCGAAGGTGCCCGATATCCACAACGTCGGCCTGATGGAAGACCGCGCCACGCTGCGCATCAGCAGCCAGCATATGGCCAACTGGCTGCACCACGGCGTCGTCAACAAGGCGCAGGTGAAGGCCACGCTCAAGCGCATGGCCAAGGTCGTGGACCAGCAGAATGTGGGTGTCGCGGCCTACCGCAAGATGGCTGGAAATTTCGACAAGTCGGCCGCTTTCAAGGCCGCCAGCGACCTCGTCTTCAAGGGATTGAAGCAGCCGAGTGGGTATACCGAACCGCTGCTGCATGCGGCGCGGCAACGCGTGAAAGCGGGCTGACGCCGGGCGCGGCCGAGCGCCCCAAGGCCGGCCATTTCGCGACGGGATACGAGCAAGTTGGCCCCGCCATACTGGTCCATGAGCCTGCCCGGCCGCGGAGAAGGCAAATTGAGCGCAGCGATGGGCTGGGAGGTGCTGACACTCGGCCTGCATGCCGCGGGCGAGGCGTTCGACCGCGGCAGCTTCGTGCAACACCCGGATCTGCCCGGCACCTGGCTGGAGCGTGGGCGCATCGGCGCGGCCGATGCTGCCTTGATGGACGGCGCACCTGGTCTGGGCGGCCACCGCGCGCTCAACACCGCGAGGTTCGCAGCCGGCAGCGTGCTGGACCGGCCCGGCGCTACGCGTTTGCGGAAGCCGCGCGTGGCGCCGGCGCCGGCTTGCCGCTGCGCGCTGACGCCACTTCGCCGCACGCGCCGCGGATGGTGTTGTGCGCGCGTGCCGACCGGGTCGAGCCCCTGATGGCAACACGGGCTCGCGTGACCTCGGCGTGGCGCTCCGCGGCGTGGTCGCACGACCCACTGCCACCGCGAATCTGGCGCATGTAGGTAGCGTGTTATCACCCGCGGTTCGCGCCTTGCTTGAATAATCGCCGGCCCGCGCCGGGCCCCTGCTGCGGCGCAGCTTTTTGGTTGTCCTTTGCGAGGTACTTTCCCGTCATGACCCAGCCCGACCCCCGCGCGACCGGCCGCCGCGCCGTGCTTTTCAGCGCCATGTTGCTGGCCGCCGCCGCGCCGGCTGCGGCCAACCAGGCCTTGGCCACCAAGCACGGCTGCCTCGGGTGCCACGCCGCGACGACCAGGCTGGTCGGCCCGTCCTATGCCGAGGTCGCCGCCAAGTACGGGAAGGGCGCCACCGCAGAACTTGCGCAAAGCATTCGCGCCGGGGGTGCCGGCAAGTGGGGCCAGATGGCGATGCCGCCGCAGCAGTTGTCCGAGGCCGACGCCAAGCGCCTGGCGGCTTGGATCCTGGCCGGCAGCAAATAGCGGCCAACAGCCGAACGGCCTGACGGTCTGCGCTGACCGCGGGTCGACCCTGTACCAGGCGAACGCAAGCTGTAGCGTGGCGCGGGGTTTCCCCTGTAAGTAGCAGGATAAAACCTGCCCGACCGGAGTGAGTGCAACACTCCTCGCAGGCCAGGGCGCAACATGACCCTTCCGAAAGACCGCCAACCAGGAGACAAGACATGCGTGTGATCGCGATCGCACCCTCGGCGCCTGCCGACAACGCTGGGTGCCATGAAGAAGACGGGCGCGTGCCGAAGCTTGATCTGCCGCTGGCGCGGCGCGAGTTCCTCAAGGGCTCGGGCGTGCTGATGGGCACTATTGCCACAGGATCGGTGCTCGCCACGCTCGCGCCGTCGCCGGTGTGGGCGTTGGAGTTGAAGGCGCTGAGCAAGGCCGAGGGCCAGGCGCTGATGGCCATGGGCCGGGTGCTGTACCCGAGCAAGAAGCTGCCCGACGCGGTGTATGCGCTGCTGGCCAAAGACCTCGACGGCAAGGGCGACATCACCGCGATGCTGAAGGAAGGCATTGCCGGCCTCGACAAGGCCACCGGCGGCAGCTTCGCCAAGGCTCCGGCCGCCAAGCGAACGGCCGCCGTCAGGGCGATCGCCGGCACGCCGTTCTGCAACGCTGTGCGCGGCCAGTGCATCACCTCGCTGTACGACAACGATATGGCCTACGCCGCGCTCGGCTACCCCGGCTCCGCCTGGGAAAAGGGCGGCTACATCACGCGCGGGTTCCAAGACCTGAAGTGGCTGCCGGCGCCGTCGAAGGAGGCGAGCCCGCCACCTTTCCTCGGCTGAAACGCCGACTCGCCCGCAATACCAACCCAGCCCAGGCAAGAACCCAAGGCAGGAGACAAACCCATGGCCAATTTCGAACTCAACGACGACTCCGTGGTCGTCATCATCGGCTCCGGCGCCGGCGGCGGCACGCTCGCCAACGAGCTGTGCCAGAAAGGCGTCAAGGTCGTCGTGCTCGAAGCCGGTGCGGCGCAGACGCCCGCCAGCTTCATCAACGACGAATGGAAATCCTTCGGGCAGCTTGCCTGGCTCGACCCGCGCACCACTTCGGGCAACTGGCGTGTCGCGAAAGATTTCGCCGGCTTGCCGGCGTGGATCTGCAAGACCGTCGGCGGTACCACCACGCACTGGGCCGGCGCGTCGCTGCGCATCCAGGAGCACGAGTTCAAGGTCAAGACGACCTACGGTGGCATCTTGGGCGCGAACTTGATGGACTGGCCTCTGACGCTGAAGGAGCTAGAACCCTGGTACGACAAGGCCGAAGACAAGATGGGCGTCACGCGCACCCACGGCATTCCCGGCCTGCCCGGCAACAACAACTACAAGGTCATGCATGCCGGCGCGATGA
>JANOKR010000552.1:0-7781 GCA_031419315.1 Betaproteobacteria bacterium | reverse complement strand
CTGTTCCTGGCACTGGGCCGCTACAACGGCAGCCGCGGCAAGCCGGACTATCCGAATGCGGTTTTCGCCGCGCGGCGCCTCTGGGAGTTCAAACCCGCGACGTGATGCTCGGGTGGTCGGTTAGAGCCCCCGCCATTCTTTTGCTGCCGCGCCGCCAATGCCCAGCAGCATAAGCACCCGCTCGACCGTTTCGGCGACCACCTCGTCGATGCTTGCGGGCCGGTGATAAAACGCCGGCAGCGGCGGGAAGACGATCGCCCCCATCTCGGTGGCCGCCGTCATGTTGCGCAGGTGCGCCAGGTTCAGCGGTGTCTCGCGCACCATCAGCACCAGCCGGCGGCGCTCTTTGAGCATCACGTCGGCGGCGCGGGTCAGCAGGTTGTCGGACAGCCCATGCGCGATCGACGCCAGCGACTTCATCGAGCAAGGTGCCACGACCATCGCGCTGGCATCGAAGCTGCCGCTGGCCAGGCAGGCGCCGATGTCGCCCGGCGCGTAGGCGTGGTCGGCGCGCGCTTCGAGTCGGTGCCGATCGAGGCCGAGTTCGTGATGCACATTGAGCACCCCGGCGGGTGTGGCGACGAGGTGGGTTTCAACACCGAGCACGCGCGCCCGGTCGAGCAGCTTCAGGCCGTAGGCCGCGCCGGTTGCGCCGGTGATGCCGACGACCAGGCGCTGAACCATCTCAGTTTGGCCCGCTGTCGAGCACCTGCTTGAGCTCGCCGCTTTCGTACATCTCGGTCATGATGTCCGAGCCGCCGACAAATTCGCCGTTGATGTAGAGCTGCGGGATCGTCGGCCAGTTGGCGTACTGTTTGATGCCCTGGCGGATGCCATCGTCGTCGAGCACGTTGACGGTGGCCAGGTCGGTGACCCCGCAGGCCTTGAGGATCTGCACCGCGCGGCCGGAAAAGCCGCATTGTGGAAATTGCGCGGTGCCTTTCATGAAGAGCACCACCCGGTGCCCTTTGACGACGCTGTCGATTTGTTGCTGCACATCACTCATCGCGTTTTCTCCTGCGAATCCAACTTGTCCGCAAGGATAAAGCAAACACGATCCGGCAGCAGCGCGGGCCTGCGTTGACCTTGATGCTGCGTTGCGCGGCGAATGGCCGCGCGCCGGCCGGCCTTGGGGCGATCAGAACGTGTAGCGGACGCCGAACTGCAAGTGCGGCGCCAGGCGCAAGCTGCGCACCGCGTCGTCAAGGTCCTGGCGCGGGTTGCCGAGCAATGCGCGGCCGAGTCGCCAGGCGTTTGCCGGGTTTTGCGCCACCAGGCCGACATCGGCCGAGAAGCCCCAGCCGCCGCGGGCCGACAGGCGGGTGTAGCCCAAGCCCAGGTAGGGCAGCGACTCCGGCGCATCGGCGCCACTCAGCGACTGCCGGGCCAGCCCGCTGCCGTTGCCGCCGCTGACCGTGATCACGCCGCTGGTGGCACGCAGACCACCCTGCGCCGACAGCGGCAGCAGCCGCGGCAGGCTGAAGTAGTAGTCACCCAGCAGCGACGCCGACAGCGGGCGGGTTTCAGCGCCGGGCAGCGCCGCGGGTGCGGTAATCGAGATCCGGGTCTGCCAGCGCGGCCAGGCGGCATCGCGCATCGACAGTCCGTCAGCCGCGACGGCCGTCAGGCTGCAGATCGCTGTGGCGGCGCCCAGGGCGGCCAGAACTGCGCATTTCAGGCTCTTGTGCATGCTGTTCTCCGCAAGCGGAAGGGGCCCGCCTGACCGCCATATTGCGCCGAATCTGAATCGAGCGAACCCTTGATTTTGGGGATGTGATCACGCTTTGATTTGGCGATCAGGCGATCAGGCGATCAGGCGCGCCGGCCGACGCTCACCCGTTCCTGGCCGGCCAGGTCACGCGCGCTGCCGACCTCGCTGAAGCCGTGGCCGAGCAGCAGCGAACGCAGCGCCGGGCTTTGGCTATGGCCATGTTCGAGCAGCAGCCAGCCGCCAGGGTGCAGGTGCGCGGGCGCCTGGGCGACGATGATGCGCATCGCCGCCAGTCCGTCGCGGCCGGGCGTCAGCGCCGACAGCGGCTCGGCGTGCAGCGCCAGCAGATGGGGGTCTTCGGCATCGATGTACGGCGGGTTGCTGACAATCATGTCGAAGCGCTGGTCGGCGGCGAAGGCACCAAACCAGTCGCCTTGCAAGAAGTCGATCACCAAGGCCAGTCGCTGGGCATTGCCACGGGCCACGTCAAGCGCTGCGGCGCTGAAATCGGTCGCAACGACTTGCACCAGCGGCCGCGCTGCCTTGATCGCCAGCGCGATCGCGCCACTGCCGGTGCCCAGATCGGCGACCAACGTGGGTCGGTCAGTGCGGTGGTCAGCGCGGTCATTGACCGCCAAGCGCTGCAATGCTTCGTTGACCAGGGTCTCGCTGTCGGGCCGCGGCACCAGCACGTCGGCGGTCACCTGCAGCAGCAGGCCGTGAAATTCGCGCGTGCCGACCAGGTAGGCCAGCGGAACACCGCGCGCGCGCTCGGCCACCCGCGCTGAAAACGCCGCTGGCAAGTCGGTGTCGACGATCACATCGTCATGGCTGATCAGCCAAGTGCGCGGCCGCTGCAGCAAGTGCGCCAGCAGCAACTGCGCATCGAGCCGGTCGACACCCGCGGCGCGGGCCTGCAGCAGCAGCGCGGCGACCGTCAGGCTCAAACCGCGCCTTCCAGCGTGGCGAGCTGTTCTGCAGCGCGCGCCGCTTGCAATGCGGCCACCACGTCGTCGAGATCACCGTCCATGACCTGGCCGAGTTTGTACAGCGTCAGGTTGATGCGGTGGTCGGTGATGCGCCCCTGCGGGAAGTTGTAGGTGCGGATGCGGTCGGAGCGGTCGCCGCTGCCGATGAGGCTCTTGCGCGTGGCGGCTTCCTTGGCCGCGCGCTCGTCGTTTTCCTTGCGCTGCAAGCGGGCGGCCAGCACCGCCATGGCCTTGGCCTTGTTGCGGTGTTGCGAGCGGTCGTCCTGGCATTCGGCGACCAGGCCGGTCGGCAGGTGGGTGATGCGGATCGCGCTGTCGGTTTTGTTGACATGCTGGCCGCCGGCGCCACTGGCCCGGAAGGTATCGATGCGCAGGTCGGCCGGGTTGAGCAGCACCTCGGCGGCCTCATCCGGCTCGGGCATCACCGCCACCGTGCAGGCGCTGGTGTGGATGCGGCCCTGGCTTTCGGTCACCGGCACCCGCTGCACGCGGTGGCCGCCGGACTCGAAGCGCAAGCCGCCGTAGGCTTGGGTGCCCTCGACGCGCAGCACCAGTTCCTTGTAACCACCGAGTTCGGCGGCGCTCTCGCTCATGATCTCGGTGCGCCAGCCGCGGCGTTCACAAAAACGCAGGTACATGCGCGCCAGGTCGCCGGCAAAAAGCGCCGACTCGTCGCCGCCGGTGCCGGCGCGGATCTCGACAAACGCCGCGCGCTCGTCGTCCGGGTCCTTGGGCAGCAGCGCGGCCTGCAAATTGGCTTGCAGCTTTTCGATATCGGCCTGCGCGGCAGCGATTTCCTCAGCCGCCATCTCGGCCATCTCGGGTTCACCAAGCATGCCTTGCGCCGCGTGCAGGTCGGCTTCGCGCTGGCAAAAACGGCGGAACAGCGTGACCACGCCGGCGACTTCGGCCTGCTCGCGGGCGAGGCCGCGGTAGCGGTTGATGTTGGCCATCACGCCGCTGTCGGCCAGGTTCGCATCGAGTTCGGCGAGCCGCAATTCGAGGCGTTCAAGCTGTTGGCGAAGGCTGGCTTTCATCGGGGCGGATCAGAGGATTGGGTGCGCGCTCGGCCAAGCTTGCGGCGCGGGCCGCGCCGGTGGCGCGGGCAGTGCTTGTGGTTTCGAGACCGCAGCTAACGCCCGTGGCCCGAGCCGCCACCGCGCAAGAACAACCGCGACACCGTCTGCGCAAGTTCTTCGCGCTGCGTGCCGTCGGCGGCATGCAGCTCGGCCAGCGTGCCGTGCAGCATCTTCTGGGTCAGGCCGCGCGACAGCGCTTCGAGTACCGCGTCGACATCGTCACCACGCGCCAACAGCTTGCGTGCACGGGCGAGCTCGACACCGCGCCAATCGTCGGCCTGCCGGTGCAGTGCCTGGATCAGCGGCACCGCCGCGCGCTGGTCGAGCCAGTGGGTGAAGCTGAGCACGCCGGCGTCGACGATCGCCTCGGCGCGCTCGACCGCGGCGTGGCGCTTGGCGCCCGCGGTCTGGACGATTTCCGAGAGGTCGTCGACGGTGTAGAGATAGACGTCGCTCAACGCGCTCACTTCGGGCTCGATGTCGCGCGGCACCGCGAGGTCGACCATGAACATCGGCCGGCGGCGGCGCGCTTTGAGCGCACGCTCGACGGCGCCCAGGCCGATGATCGGCAGCGTGCTCGCGGTGCACGAGACCACCGCGTCGAACTCGTGCAGGCGATCGGGCAGCTCGGCCAGGCGCAGCGCCTGGCCGCCGTTCCGCGCGGCCAACGCTTCGCCGCGCTCAAGCGTGCGGTTGGCAATCGCCATCAACCGCGGCTCACGCGCCGCAAAGTGGGTGGCGACGAGTTCGATCATCTCGCCGGCGCCGACAAAGAGCACCTTGATCTTGCGCAGGTCTTCGAACAACTGCGACGCCAGACGCACGGAGGCGGCGGCCATGCTGATCGAATGCTCACCGATCTCGGTCGTGCTGCGGACCTCCTTGGCGACCGAAAACGAGCGCTGGAAAAGCTGGTGCAGCGTCGCTCCCAAGGTGCCGGCGGCTTCGGCCTCGCGCACCGCCTGCTTCATCTGGCCCAGGATCTGCGGCTCGCCCAGCACCATCGAGTCCAGCCCCGATGCGACGCGAAAGGCGTGGCGTGCCGCAGCGCGGTCTTCGAGCAGATAGGTGTGGGCCTGCAATTGCGCCGCGCCGATGCCGGCATGTTCGGCCAGCCAGTCGACCGAAGGGCGCAACAGCTCGCCGTCCCAGGTCGGGTCGGTGGCGACGTACAGCTCGGTGCGGTTGCAGGTCGAGACCAGCGCGACTTCTGGCGCGGCATGCCGCAGGCGGCTGCGAAAGGTGCGCAACGCGGGCACCAGCAAGTCCGGGGCGAAGGCGACTTTGCCGCGCAGGTCCAGCGGCGCGGTGGTGTGGTTCAGGCCCAGCGCAAAAACGCTCATCGCGGTCGATTGTAAGATTTGGGCACCCGATGAGCCCTCTCGACGCACTCTGGCACTTGCTCAACTTCGTGGCACCTGCTGCGGGGGTGGCGTTGTTCGCCGCGGCGGCTGTCAAGCTGCTCTGGCGGCGCGAGTTGCAATCGGTGCGCTGGCAGCGCCTGGCCGCTTGCGCCGCCGCTGCGGGCGCGCTGGCGTTGTTGATCGGCCTGCTGGTTTTCGGCCGCGACGGCCGCATCGCGACCTATGCGATGTTGATCGGCGCCGCCGCTGTCGCGCTCTGGTGGGCGGGCTTCGGGCCGGGCCGGCGCTAGCTTCACTTGACTGCGGCTGCGGCGGCGGCGGCGGTCAGGCGGCCACCGCGTCGCTGACCAACACCGCGCCGCGCAGCGAGTGCGGCAGCGCTTCGGTGATGGTCACGTCGATCATCTGGCCGACCAGCCGCGGCGACACCGGCCCGCCATCGAAATTGACGATGCGGTTGCATTCGGTGCGGCCCATCAGCTCCGGCCCATGAATGCCAGGGCGGCGCGCCGGGCCTTCGACGAGGATGCGCTGCACGCTGCCGACGAGCTGCGCCGAGATGCGCTTTACGTTGACTTCCAGCGCTGCCTGCAAGCGCTGCAGGCGCGCCAGCTTGACGGCGTGCGGGGTGTCGTCGGCCAGGTTTGCCGCCGGTGTGCCTGGGCGCGGGCTGAAGATGAAGCTGAAGCTGGCGTCGAAGCCGATCTCGTCGACGAGGGCCATCAGGCGCTCGAAGTCGTCGTCGGTTTCGCCCGGAAAACCGACGATGAAATCGGTCGAGATGCGGATCCCGGGGCGCACCCGGCGCAAGGCGCGGATCGTGCTTTTGTATTGCAGCGTGGTGTAGCCACGTTTCATCGCCGCCAGGATGCGGTCGCTGCCATGTTGCACCGGCAAGTGCACATGGTTGACGAGTTTGTCGATGCGGCCGTAGGCCTCGACCAGCCGCGGCGTGAACTCGTTGGGGTGGCTGGTCGTGTAGCGGATGCGCTGGATGCCGGGGATCTGCGCGACGCCGTCGAGCAGCAGCGCGAAGTCGGCGATGTTGTCGCTGGTGTCGTCGGCTTCGCTGGCGTCGACTCCGGCGTCGCGCGCCGCGCCCATCCGGCCGCGATACGCGTTGACGTTCTGCCCGAGCAGCGTGACCTCTTTGACGCCCTGTGCCGCGAGGCCGGCGATTTCAGCCAGCACGTCGTCCAGCGGCCGGTTGACTTCTTCACCGCGGGTGTAGGGCACGACGCAGTACGAACAATATTTGGAGCAGCCTTCCATGATCGAGACAAAGGCGCTCGCGCCTTGCACCCGCGCCGGCGGCAGGTGGTCGAACTTCTCTATTTCCGGGAAGCTGATGTCCACCTGCGGGCGCTGCAGCCGGCGCCGCTGCTCGATCATCGCCGGCAGCCGGTGCAGGGTCTGCGGGCCGAAAACGAGGTCGACATACGGCGCGCGGTCGACGATTGCCGCACCTTCCTGGCTGGCCACGCAGCCACCGACGCCGATGAGCACGCCCTTGGCCTTGAGGTGCTTGACGCGGCCGAGGTCGCTGAAGACTTTTTCCTGCGCCTTCTCGCGCACCGAGCAGGTGTTGAACAGGATCAGGTCGGCCTGCTCGACATCGGTCGTCGGCTCGTAGCCATCGGCGGCGCGCAGCACGTCGAGCATCTTGTCGGAGTCGTAGTCGTTCATCTGGCACCCGAAGGTGCGGATGAAGACTTTTTTGCCGCCGCTGCCGGCGTTGCTTGCGCTGTCGCTTGCGGTATCGCTGACGATGTCACTGATGTTGTCAGTCATGGCCGGCTCCAGGTCTGGCCGACCGGGTCGAAGACCCAGGCGCGGGCGTCGGCCTCGGTCGTCGGCCACATCCGGTTGGCACGCTCAGTGGCGTTGAGCACCCAGATATCTTGCAGCAAGCCGGTGCCGTTTTCGCGGGTGTAGTGAACGATCACCTTCTGGCCCGCGAGCGCGCCCGACATGCGCAACATGTTGTCGTCGCCGCGGATGCGTGCACCGGGCGCCAGACGCGCTGGGCGGCCGTTGAGCAGGCCTTCTGGCGGCTCGTTGATCAGCAATTCGCCCCGCAGTGCATGGGCCGGGAAGTTGCGATGCGACTGCGCCGAAGCCGGCAATGCGAGCAAGATCGCTAACGCCGCCATCGCGGCACCGATGACCTCAACGATTTGCTTGGGAGTGATGGCACGGGCAGCACAGCGAAACATGGTTTAGACCCAGGGGCTGTGAAAAAAACGGGCCCGAGATTGACACTCGGGCCCGGGATGATCTTGGTGGCGCTTCAGGGATTCGAACCCCGGACCTGCGGATTATGATTCCGTCGCTCTAACCGACTGAGCTAAAGCGCCCCGAGCCCACGATTATATCGGGCGTGGAACCGGCCGCGGCGCGCGCCACGAGACCCCGACCGCATGTTCAGTTTTTTCCGCAAGAAGAATGCCACGCCGGCGGCGGATTTGCCGGCCGCGCAGCCCGCGGCGACAGTGCCGCCGCAGCCGGCCGGGTTTCCGGCGCAGCCAGTGTCGTCACCGTCGTCGTCGTCGCCAACGTCATCGTCAACATCAACGCCGACGTTGCCTGCACGCAGCGCCTGGTTCGACCGCCTGCGTGCCGGCCTGCGCAAGACCGG
>JANOKR010000551.1:0-3035 GCA_031419315.1 Betaproteobacteria bacterium | reverse complement strand
CTACAAGCTGCCGTTCGCCGACAAGGTCGTTTACCCGACGATCAAGGACGAGGCCACCTTCCTCACCGCGCTGCGCACGGCCAAGCTCGACATCCTGGAAGGCGTTCGCTGGAGCGCGGTGGACGAGCTGAAGAAGAACGCGCCGCAACTCAAGTTCAAGCGCGGGCTGGACACCGGCGGCACCTTCGTCGCGATGCGCGTGGACACCAAGCCCTTCGACGACTTCCGCGTGCGGCGTGCGCTAAACATGGCAGTGAACAAACATGAAATCGTCAAGCAGTATTACGGCGGCAACGCCGAGCTGTTCGCCTACCCGATGCACACCGATTACGTCGGTTATTACGAGCCGCTGGATCAGATGCCCATCGCCGCGCAGGAGCTGTTCGTCTACAACCCTGAAAAGGCCAAGGCGTTGCTGGCCGAGGCCGGTTATCCGCGCGGCTTCAGCTTCAAGGTGCAGGTGTGCTCGTGCTCGCCCGACCACATGGAGCTGATGCCACTGGTCGCCGCCTATCTGGAGAAGGTGGGGGTGAAGGCTGAAATACAGCCGATGGAGTACCCGGCCTTCCTCTCAGCCATGCTCACCAAGACCAACGCCGCCGGCTACATGATGCGCAACGGCCACACCAACCCGACCACCACGGTGCGTAAGAGCTTCGTCACCAAGCAGACCTGGAACCCGTCGCAATACAGCGACCCCGAGTTCGACAAGCGCATGGATACGGTTTACCTCGAGCGCGACGAGAGCAAGCGCCAGTTGTTGCTCAAGCTGATGACGCGCGAAATCGTCGAAAAGGCACCCTACATCTGGCTGCCCACCCCCTGGGTCTACAGCGCCTGGTGGCCGTGGGTAAAGAACTACGACGGCGAGCTGCGCGCCGGCGCCGAGCGGCCTGGGCCGATCCACGCGCGCATCTGGATCGACCAGGACTTGAAGAAGAAGCTCGGCCGCTGAAGCCGGAGTGGGCAAGATGGCGCTGCTGGAGGTCAGCGGCCTGACAACGCGCTTTCGCACCGAGCGCGGCGAGGTGACGGCGGTCGACGACGTCTCGTTCGCGCTCGATGCCGGCCAGACGCTGGCGATCGTCGGCGAATCGGGTTCGGGCAAGAGCGTGACGGCGCTGTCGCTGATGCGCTTGATTCCCGACCCGCCCGGGCGCATCAGCGACGGCGCGATTCTGTTCGAGGGCCAAGACCTGCTGCGCCTGGGCGACGCGCAGATGCGCGCGATCCGCGGCAACCGCATCGCGATGATTTTCCAGGAGCCGATGAGTTCGCTCAACCCGGCGCTGACGGTGGGCTTGCAGGTCGCCGAGCCGGTGAACCTGCACCGCGGCGAGCCTTGGGTGCGCGCCTATGCGCAGGCCCGGGCGCTGCTTGCTCGGGTGCGCATCCCCGACGCCGCGAGCCGGCTGCACACCTATCCGCACCAGTACTCGGGAGGCATGCGCCAGCGCACCATGATCGCGATGGCGCTCGCCTGCGAGCCGCGCTTGCTCATCGCCGACGAGCCGACCACCGCGCTGGACGTGACGGTGCAGGCACAGATCCTCGACCTGCTGAAGGAGTTGACGCGCGAGACCGGCGCCGCGTTGATCCTGATCACGCACGACCTGGGCGTGGTGGCGCGCTACGCCGACAGGGTGGCGGTGATGTATGGCGGGCGCATCGTCGAGCAGGCATCGGCGACCGACCTGTATGCGCGGCCGCGCCATCCGTACACGCGCGGCCTGCTGGCGTCGATTCCGCGGCTCGACGGCGACCCCGGGCAGCGCCTGGTGCCGATCACCGGCCAGCCGCCCGACCTGGCCCGGTTGCCGCCGGGTTGTGCGTTCGCGCCGCGCTGCGGCCGTGCCGACACACTCTGCAGCAGCACGCGCCCGGCGCTGCGTGAAGCCGACCCCGGGCACCTGAGTGCCTGCCACCACGATGCCGACTGACAACGCCCGCGCCGAGTTGTTGCGCGTCGAAGACCTGCGCGTGCACTTCGCGCTGCCGCGCACCGGCCTGCTGCGCCGCTCCGCCGGGGCGGTGAAGGCGGTGGACGGCGTGTCGTTCGCGCTCGCGCCGGGACAGACGCTGGGTCTGGTGGGCGAAAGCGGCTGCGGCAAGAGCACGACCGGCCTGGCGGTGCTGCGCATGCAGCCGGTCACGAGCGGGCGCATCGTCTTCGAGGGCCAGGACATCACGCAGCAGCAGGCGCGCACCGGCACCTTCCGGCGCCGCATGCAAATGGTCTACCAAGACCCGTACGGCTCGCTGAATCCGCGCATGCGGGTTCGCGACATCGTCGGCGAGCCCTTGCAGGTGCACGGGTTGGCCGGCAACCGCGGTGAATACGCCGAGCGCGTCGCCGCGCTGCTGCACACGGTGGGCCTGCTGCCCGACATGGGCGAGCGCTACCCGCACGAGTTCTCCGGCGGCCAGCGCCAGCGCATCGGCATCGCACGCGCGCTGGCGCTCGAGCCCAGCCTCATCATCTGCGACGAGCCGGTCTCGGCGCTCGACGTGTCGATCCAGGCCCAGGTCGTGAACGTGCTGATGGAACTGCAGGAGCGCCTCGGCCTGGGCTACCTGTTCATCGCGCATGACCTGGCGGTGGTGCGGCACCTGAGCCACCGCGTCGCGGTGATGTATCTGGGCCGCATCGTCGAGGTCGCGTCGCGCGACGACCTCTACCGCGAGCCGCTGCACCCGTATACGCAAGCGCTGCTTTCGGCCGTTCCGGTGGCTGATCCGGCGGTGGAACGCCGGCGCCAGCGCATCGTCGTGCAGGGCGAGGTGCCGAGCGCGCTGCACCCGCCGCCGGGCTGCCGCTTCCACACCCGCTGCGCGGTGGCGATGGCGCGCTGCCGCAGCGATGATCCGCCGCTGCTAGACCTGGGTGGCGGCCGGGCGGTGGCTTGCCATCTGCACAGCCCGGCGATGGGGCAGGTTGCCGGGCAGGTGGCTGGACAAGCTGCATTGGCCGCCTGAGCCACCAGTTTGCGGCAAGCCCCCATGCCGCTGTCAGCCGAGCCGATTGCTGCCGCACC
>JANOKR010000550.1:0-8115 GCA_031419315.1 Betaproteobacteria bacterium | reverse complement strand
CCACAAGCTGCCAATCAGCCGCTGGCAGCGTGACCCGACCGACAGCACCGTGCTGCGCAATATGGGCGTCGCGCTGGGCTACACGCTGCTCGCCCACGACAGCCTGCTGCGCGGGCTGGACAAGCTGAATATCGACGAGGCGCGTATTGCCGCCGACCTCGACGGCGCCTGGGAGGTGCTCGCCGAAGCGGTGCAGACTGTCATGCGCCGGCATGGTCTGCCCGAGCCTTACGAGCAGCTCAAGGCCTTCACCCGCGGCCAGCCGATGACCCGCGAGCTGATGCTCGGTTTCATCGCCGGCTTGGGCCTGCCGGCGACTGAGAAGCAGCGACTGTTGGCGCTGACACCGGCCGGCTACACGGGGCTGGCCGAGGCTCTCGCGCTGCGGGTTTGACCGGCCCGCATTTGCGGGGGCATCGCCCGGTCTAGGGATGGCGGCGGCGGCGGCGCAGCCTTACGGTGCGGGTCTTAGCCATTCACCCCCGGAGAGACTATGTCCGCTCAAATCTTCAAAGTCGCGCGGCTGTCGCTCGCGCTGGCCGCCATTTTTGCCATCGGCGCCGCCCAGGCGGTGACGCTGAACAAGGCCTTCGTGGCCGAGCCCTTCCTGGATACCGGCCTCGGCGGCACCACCAACGCAGCCCGGCCCGAGCTGGCCGGCACCGTCCTCGAAGACGACGTCGTGGCGTTTTCTTTCGCCGGCATCAGCGGCACGGTGCAAAACCGGGTCGTCCGCGAAACTGTTTCGGGCACGCTTGACTTCTACTGGCGCGTCAAGATCGACGCCAACTCAACCGGCGGCTCGGTCAGCGCGCTGCGCATCGGTACTTTTGGCTACGGCTGGATCAACGACGCCGACTGGCGCATCGACGGCCTGGGCAGCATCAACGCCTACACCGGCCGCGTCTTCAACCCGGCCAATCCTTCAAACGCCGACGGTGACATCAACTTCCTGTTCACCGATCCCGCGATCGGCGCCGGCGGGGAATCGACGTTCATGTTCCTGCACACCAGCGCGACATCGTATGCACGCACCGCGCTCTACGACCTGACGCGCGACGGTGGTGGTGGCATCTCCGGCGTGCAGTCGACCTTTGCGCCGGCCATTCCCGAGCCGTCAACCTACGGCCTGATGGCGCTCGGCCTGGGGCTGCTTGGCGCCGCGGCACGCCGCCGTCGCGGCTGAAGCACCACCTTTGCAAAACCCGGCCTGCGCCGGCCTGCATCCACCAAGCCGCACGGGCCCTTCGGGGCCCGTTTTCACGCTCAGGCCGCCTCCTACAATCCCGCCATGCGATTCACCGACCAGTTGCGCACCGCTCAGACCAGCAATCACTCGCTGCTGTGTGTCGGGCTCGACCCCGAGCCGGCGAGGTTCCCGCATTCGATGCGCGGCGACGCGTCGAAGATCTTCGATTTCTGCCGCGCCATCGTCGATGCGACCAAGGATCTGGTCATCGCCTACAAACCGCAGATCGCTTACTTTGCCGCCGAGCGCGCCGAAGACCAGCTCGAGCGCCTGATAGACCATATCCACCGCGTTGCACCGGGCGTGGCGGTGATCCTGGACGCCAAACGGGGCGACATCGGCGCCACCGCCGAGCGCTACGCGATCGAGGCTTTTGAGCGTTACCGTGCCGATGCGGTGACCCTGTCGCCGTTCATGGGCCTGGATTCGATCGAACCGTTTTTGCGCCACGACGGCAAGGGCGCGATCCTGCTCTGCCGCACCTCCAACCCGGGGGGCGCCGACTTGCAGGCGCAGCTGCTCGAAGGCGGCGAGCGGGTCTACGAGCGCATCGCGCGGCTGGCCGCCGGGCCCTGGAGCCGGCAGGGGGCGCAACTCGGCCTGGTCGTCGGTGCGACCTACCCCGAAGAGTTGGCACGCGTGCGTGCAATCGCACCGACCCTGCCACTGCTCGTGCCTGGCGTCGGCGCCCAAGGCGGCGACCCCCACAGCGTGGTCCAGGCGGCCTGGCGCGCCGATGCGCCGCTGATCGTGAACTCCTCGCGCGCGGTGCTCTACGCCGGCAGTGGCGCTGACTTTGCCGATGCCGCGCGACTGGCGGCCGACCAAACGCGGTGCACCTTGAACGCTGCGCGATCGGGTGTCGGTGCGGGTTCGGGCAGCGCGGCGGCGGCGCGCAGCGACGCGGGAAGCGGCGACGCCGTGGCCCAACCCACCGGCAGCATCGCCTGAAACCGATGCGAGGCGAGCCGCCCGCGTCCGCCTTTCTCAGCGCCGATGCGCTGCGGCCGGCAGCCCGCCGCAAGCGCCGATTGGGGGTCATCGACCTCGCCGCGGCACAACGCCTGTTCGTCACCGAGGCCGTGCTCGCGGTGCTCGCCGCAGCACTCTTCAGCGTGCTGCCGCGCGACCTGCCCGCGGGCTACCGTGCGTTACTGGTGGCGATGCTGCTGGCCTTTGCCGGCGGCGCGCTGCTCGCGCTGCGGGTCAGCGCGCGCCACGCGGGGTTGATGGTCGGGCTGCTGTCGCTGCTGGCGATGCTGCTTGTCGGCGCGGTGCTGGCGCTCGTCGGCTGGGCGGCCGCGGCCGCGGCGATCGGCTTTTACGGCCTGATCACGCTGATGAGCGCGGCCGTCGGGTCGCATCGTTTTACGGCCAGCGTGGCAGGCCTGGCGGTGCTCATCACCGGCGCCATCGCCTGGCTCGCGCTCGACGGTGGCGCGACCAGCGCTGCCGACCGCGACACGATCTTGCTGCGCCTGGTTTTGCAATGGCTGACCATCGCTGCCGGCCTGGCCTGGGGCTGGCTGCTGGCGCAGATGCTCAGCGGCCATGTCGCCGCGGCTGACGAGCGCGAGCAGCGATTTCGCCGCCTGCTGGCGCTCGCCGCCGACGCCTACTGGGAGATCGACGCCGAGTACCGGCTCGTCGCGCTAAGCCTGCACAACGACCGCGATGGCCCTGAAATCCAAGGCCGCGCGGTCGACGACGAAGCCCTCGGGCATGTGCCCTGGGCACTGCCACAAGTCATCATCGACGCCGAGACACTCGACGCGCTGCAGGCCGACCTGGATGCCCGCGCGGTCTTCCGCAATGTGCCGCTGCGCTGGGTCACGACCGAAGGCGAGCTGCTGCACTTTGCCGTCAGCGGCGAGCCGCGCATCGACAGCCGCGGCGTCTTCAGCGGCTATTGGGGCGTTGCGCGCGACATCAGCAACGATGTCTCGGCACGCGCTGCGTTGGCCGCCACCGAGGGCCGCTACCAGGATCTTTTCGAGCACATCCCAACCCCGCTGCTGCTGCACCGGCTGGGCCGCATCGTTGACGCCAACCCGGCCGCACAGTCGCTCTTCGGCCACGACGAGGGCATGGCCGGCATCGACCTGCTGAGCCTGTACGAAGGCGGCGATTCGCGGGAGCGCGCGCGACGCCGCGTCGAGGAACTCGAGAGCTTGCCGCTCGGCCGCGCCTTGGCCGTGAGCGACTTCCGGCTGCGCGGCCGCGGCGGGCGGCGCATCGCCGTGCGCGCCACCGGCGTGCGCGTCGACGCCGAAGGCGGCCCGGCGACTTTGTCGATCTATGTCGACGATACCGAGCGGCGCAACGCCGAAGATGCGGTGCGCCGATCGGAGACGATGCTGTCGCATCTCGTTGCGACCAGCCCCGACGTCATCACGCTGACCGAGCTGGCCAGCGGGCGCTATGCGATGGTCAATCGCACCTTCGAACGGCTGACCGGCTATGCCTCGGCCGAGGTCGTCGGCCGCACCGCCACCGAGCTCGGCATCTGGCACCGGCCAGCGCAGCGCGACGAGTTGATCGACCGCATCCGGCGTGACGGCACGGTGCAGGACCTGCCGGTGGAGCTTGCGGCCAAGGATGGGCATCTGGTGGCGATGCTGGTGTCCGGTGCGCGTTTCATGATGGACCGGCACGAGTACCTCGTGGTCAACGCCCGCGACGTGACCGACGCCGAGCAGCAGCGGCTGGAACGCGAGGCAATCCTGGACACCGCGTCGATTGGCATCGCCTTCACGCGCGACCGCAACTTCGTGCTCGCCAACCCCTGTTTCGAGCGCATGTACGGCTGGCCCGAAGGCAGCCTGTCGGGCCAGCCCGGGCGCGTCGTCTGGTCCAGCGATGAAGACTACGCCCGCGTCGGCGCGCTGGTCGGGCCGCCGCTGGCACGCGGCGAGGTCGTCGAGTTCGAACATGCGGCGCAGCGGCGCGACGGCAGCACTTTTGTCGCGCGCACGACGGCCAACGCGATCGACCCGAAGCGCCCGGCAGAAGGTGGCACGGTCTGGATCATTGAAGACGTTACCGGCCAGCGCGAGGCTGAAGCCCAGCTCGCTCGCGCCCGCGACGAGGCGCAAGCCGCCAACCGCGCCAAGAGCGCCTTCCTGGCCAATACCAGCCACGAGTTGCGTACGCCGCTGAACGGCATGATCGGGCTGGCCCGGCTTGCCCGCGACCCGGCCACGGATACCGCACGTCGCAGCATGTACCTGGAGCAGATCGGCGAGAGCGCCGAATCGCTGGCGGCGATCATCAGCGACATCCTCGACCTGTCGCGGATCGAGTCCGGCAAGCTCGTGCTTGAGTCGGCGCCATTTGACCTCGGCGCGCTGCTGCGTTCGCTGCATGTGGGTTATTCGCTGCTTGCCAGCCCGCCGCGCCTGAAGCTGCAGATCGAGCTCGGCCCAAATGTCGAGGCCACGGTGCGAGGCGACGCCTTGCGGCTGCGCCAGATCGTGAGCAATTTTCTCGGCAACGCGCTGAAATTCACCGAACGCGGCGAGGTGCGGCTGGTCGTGCGGCGCCTGGACCCGCTGCTGCTGCGCTTCGAAGTCCACGATACCGGCCCCGGCATCGACTTGGGCACGCAGGCACGCCTGTTCCGACCGTTCACGCAGGCCGACGAATCGACGACGCGGCGTTTTGGCGGCAGTGGCCTGGGCCTGTCGATCTGCCGCGAGCTGGCGACGCTGATGGGTGGCGCGGTGGGTGTGCACAGCAGCCCGGGCCAGGGCAGTTGTTTCTGGGCCGAGTTGCCGCTGCCGCAGCAGGCCGCGGAGTTGGCTGTCGAGACCCCACCCCGCCCGGCCGTGCACGGCGCGCGGGTGCTGCTCGTCGAAGACAACGCGGTGAACATGATGATCGCCGCGGCGATGCTCGAACAGTGGGGCGTGGTCGTCGAGCAGGCCGCCGACGGCCAGCAGGCGATCGATGCGGTCGCCGCGGCCACCGATGCCGGCCGCCCGTTCGACGCCGTGCTGATGGACGTGCACATGCCGCAGATGAGTGGCTACGAAGCCACCCGTCGCCTGCGCGAGCGTTATGGCCTGGACGCGTTGCCGATCATCGCGTTGACTGCTGCGGCGCTGGTCTCCGAGCGCGACGAGGCGCTGGCCGCGGGCATGAACGACTTCCTGACCAAGCCGATCGATGCCGACCGGCTGCGCCGGACGCTGTCGCGCTGGGCGGGCTGGCGCGCCGCGCTGCGCCAGCCGGCGCCGTGATGGATTCACGACACCCACTTCAGCCCCCGCGGGGCTAGCACAAAGCGTGACTTTGGTGGCCGCCCAAACCCCGGATCGCGGGGGTGGGTGAACCCGGATTCGACGTCCGACCTGACACCATCCAGCCCACACCGCCAATCATGAGCGGGCTGCAGAAAGTAGATCATGTCGTTGGTACTCGCCGCTGCGCTGGTGGCATCGACCGCCGCCTTGCCAAACTGTTCCTGGGATCGCCCGGGGGTCAACCCTTTCATGGGCAATGTCGTCGCTGCGGTGGACCGTTATGCCGACATCCCGGCAGCGGTGCGTGCGACGCTGAAAAAGCGCATGGCGGCGCGCCAGTACGACGAGGTCGCGAGCATCAAACGCGGCTCGATCGACGGCAAATACAACTACACCGATCTGCGTGACATGCACTTTGGCGCCGGCCAGGTTTGCCAGACCGTGACGCGCGACAAGTGGAGCGACAAAAACGAAGAACGCGGCCTCGTTTACTGCGAGAGCGGCCATTGCCTGATCGTGCCCACGGTATGCCGCAACGTCAGCCGCGTGACCCGCGGGGCGATCAAGGCCGTCGAGGCCGAAGCGCCAGCAGGCCGCGCGGGTGGTGGTGGTGGTGGTGGTGGCGGCGGCGGCGCATCGCAGACAGCCGCGGCAACACCGGGTGAACTCGACTTCGATGCGCCATCGGCCGGCGCGACGCCAGCCAGCTTTGCCGGTCGCAGCGCCGACCGCGCGCCGGGCTGGGTGGGCGGCGGCCTTGCTTCCGAAGGGCCGCGCTCGGGCTCGGGCGGCACCGGCTCGAATGGGCCGCTGGGCGGCTCGACTTTTGCTGGTGGATCGTTTGGCGGCGGTGGTGGTGGCAGTGGTCGCGGCCCCGAAAGCGACCTGCCGCCGCAACGCGAACTGCCGGGGGTGTCTTTTGGCCCCCAGCCAGCGCCCGGAAAAGAGCCGCCCTACGGGCCGCCAAATCGATTCACCCCGCCACCGTCACTGCAGACGACGCCGGTGCCTGAGGCATCGAGCTGGGCCTTGCTCGCGACCGGCTTGCTGATGCTGGGCTTGACGTCGCGCCGTGAGCGCCGTGAGCGCCGTCAGCCGCTGCTCAATCGAGCGTGACCTCGGTGCGCACGGTGCCGGCGCGGTCGGCGCTGGCGGTCATCGCGATATGGGTGCCACGCGGCGCGCAGACGATCCACTCGGCCACAGCGCGGTCACCGGTCACATCGCGGCTGGGCAAGAAGGCTTGCAGCGTGCTCTTCGGGCCGTGGCCTTCGAGCTGTGCGCCTTCAATGCGCTCACTGCCGCCGACCAGGCTCACACCCGGTGGCAGATGGACCTGGAAGACCGTGCCCCGTGCGACCTTTCGTTCGAGTGCGCGTTTGCTCACGTAGCTCGGCAGGTAGCCGCTGTTGGCGACCGCAAAACGCAGCCGCCAGGTATCGGGCCCGAGCGCGCGCACTTCGGCGCGCAGGATTTCCAGCTTGGGCAGCGACAGCGCAATCTGCGTCAACCAGGCCGGGAAACGGGCCGCCTCGCGCTCGCGCAAGTGCGGCGGCGGATTGCGCCAGTAGTTCATCTTGTCCCAGCCGCCGAGCTCGACCATGCCGAGTTGCGGATGCCGGTACGGGTACCACTGGACATGGGCCAGGCCGCCACATTGCTCGTCACTCCATTTCAAAAGTTTGAGATCGTCTTCGACCGGGTGCTCCCGGTACCACTCGATCCAGGGGTAGTCGGTGATGCCGGCCTCTTTGTTCGGGGCCCAGATCTCGACCGTCCAGAACAGCGCGCCAAGATGTTCGTAGACCCAGTCCTGGGTGCCGGTGATGATCTGCTTGGGGTGGTACTTGAAGTCGTGGAAGATGCTGATCGCCGGGTAGCCGGTCGACTTGGCACCGAGGTCCGACAGGCGCTTGTAGATCCACAGATCCTCGGGCGTCATGTCGTCGTCGCTCTGTGTGCCCATCGGGCGCAGGATCACGCCGCTGTGGGTGTGGAAGCTCACCGCGGCGCCGATATTCGGGTGCCGGGTGATGAAGTCGACCATCGCCAGCACTTCGGGTTCGCTGGCCGGATAGGGCCCGGCGCCGACCTGCTCAAATTCCTGCCGCCAGTAGGCGGGGAAGTTGCGGTTCAGGTCCAGGCCCTCGCGGTCGGGGTTGACGTTGACCTTCAGGCCGTCGTAGTTTTTCAGCGTGCCTTCGGGGATCAGGCGAAAGTATTCGCCGCCAAATTCGCCCGGCTCGCGCGGCACCATCAGGCGCCCATCGTCAGCGCATTTTTTGTACGCGCCATGCGGGTCGGGGATGCGCATGAAGAGCACCCTGCCGTCGCCGTCGACATCTTCGATCGTCAGACCCTCGACCTGCTCTTCGTCGTAGGGATAAGGCCGTGTCGACGAGCGGATGTGGCGCGGCTTGTCGGCCAGCGCAAGCTCGGCGCCGTCGGGGTTCAGTCGCGGCACCATGTAGACCACGCGGGTGTCGAGCAGATGCGTGACTTCGCGGTCGGTGCCGTAGCCGCTGGCAAGCTGGTGCAGCCAGTACAGGCAGGCGGTGCTCGCGGTGAGTTCGGCGGCGTGGATATTGCCGTCGACCCAGAACGCGGGTTTGTCGACATCCG
>JANOKR010000549.1:0-14441 GCA_031419315.1 Betaproteobacteria bacterium | reverse complement strand
GAAGCCATGATCCGCACCGTGTTCCGCAAGACGATGGGGCTGGAACTGCCGGTGTACGCCGAGCTGAGTTACGCCGAAGCGATGCACAGATACGGCTCCGACAAGCCCGACCTGCGCGTGAAGCTTGAGCTCACCGAACTCACCGACGCCATGAAGACGGTGGACTTCAAGGTCTTCTCCGCGCCGGCGCTGGCCGTGGGCGGCCGCGTGGCCGCACTGCGCGTGCCGGGTGGCAGCGAGATGAGCCGTGGCGAGATCGACGCCTACACCGAGTTCGTCAAGATCTACGGCGCCAAGGGCCTGGCCTGGGTGAAGGTGAACGACGCCGGCAAGGGGCGAGAAGGTTTGCAAAGCCCGATTGTGAAAAACCTGCACGACAGCGCCATTGCAGAAATCATCGCGCGCACCGGCGCCTGCAACGGCGACCTCATCTTCTTCGGCGCCGACAAAGCCAAGGTGGTGAACGACGCCCTGGGCGCGCTGCGCGTGAAGGTCGGGCACAGCGAGTTCGGCCGCGAGCACGGCCTGTTCGAGGACAGGTGGGCGCCGCTGTGGGTGGTCGACTTCCCGATGTTCGAATATGACGACGAGGGCAAGCGCTGGAACGCCGTGCACCACCCGTTCACGGCGCCCAAGGACGGCCACGAAAACCTGATGGACACCGACCCCGGTGCCTGTGTCGCCAAGGCCTACGACATGGTCCTCAACGGCTGGGAAATCGGCGGCGGCTCGGTGCGTATCCACCGCGCCGAAATCCAGAGCAAAGTTTTCCGCGCGTTGAACATTTCTACCGAAGACGCGAAGGTCAAGTTTGGCTTCCTGCTCGACGCGCTGCAATACGGCGCGCCGCCACATGGCGGCCTGGCGTTCGGGCTGGACCGCATCGCCACGCTGATGTGCGGCGCCGATTCGATCCGCGACGTCATCGCGTTCCCGAAAACGCAGCGGGCGCAATGCCTGCTCACCGGCGCACCGTCGGCGGTGGATGAAGCGCAGTTGCGCGAGCTGCATATCCGGCTGCGCAACGCCGCGATGGCGGTCTCATGACCACCCCAAGGCCGGCCCAAGCCGGCCGCCATCCGGCAAGCATGCCGGATGGCCCTCACCGGCCACTCGCGAGCGCGCAGGCGCTCACTCGGTGCGGGTTCGGCCCCCCGCGGGGATCAAGGAAAGTGGCAGAGCCACATTTCCTTGAGTGAGGGCCACCCGTGCCACGCCCGGTGAAGATCCCGGAGTCGGTGCTGGTGGTGATCCATACCGCCGCGCTGTCGGTGCTGCTCATCGAGCGCGCCGACAAACCCGGCTTCTGGCAGAGCGTGACCGGCTCCAAAGACCTGCCCGATGAAGCGCTGGTCGAGACCGCGGTGCGTGAGGTCGGCGAAGAGACCAGCATCGTCATCGGCACTGGTCAAGAAGTCGTGCCGAATGCTGTGCCGCTCGGCAACCTGCGCGACTGGGGCTTGCGGAATATCTACGAGATCTACCCGGTCTGGCGCCATCGCTACGCCGACGGCGTGACGCACAACACCGAACATGTATTTGGCCTGCTGGTGCCGCAGGGCATCGCGGTGCGCCTGAACCCGCGCGAACATTTGCGCCACCAATGGCTGCCCTGGCGCGAAGCGGCAGACCGCTGTTTTTCGCCGAGCAATGCCGAGGCGATCCTGCAACTGCCGCGCTTCGCCGGACCCGACTTCAAGTAGGCTCGGACGGCGATGTCCGCCACCCCCTCGCGTTTTGCCCACTCGACGCAGCTCGATACCTCGGTGCTGCGCGTGGCCACCTACAACATCCACAAAGGTGTGCGTGGCATGGGCCCGCGCAAGCGGCTGGAGATCCACAACCTCGGGCTGGCGATCGAAGCCCTCGACGCCGATATCGTGTGCCTGCAGGAAGTGCGCCTCTTCCATCGCCGTGAAGCACGCCGGTTTGACCGCACCTGGTACGGCTGGCCAGAAGGTGGGCAGGCCGACTTTCTGGCCCCCGAAGGTTATGAAGTCGGCTACCGTACCAACGCGGTCACGCGCCACGGCGAACATGGCAACGCCTTGCTCAGCCGCTGGCCGCTGGGCGATATCGGCCACCACGATGTCAGCGACCACCGCTTCGAGCAGCGCGGGCTGTTGCATGTGCCGGTGCATTGGTCAGGCCGCCTGGTGCATGTCGTCGTGGCCCATCTCGGCCTGGTGCATTCGAGCCGGGTGCGCCAGGTGCAGCGGCTGGCCGACACGATCAACGCCGAAGTGCCGACTGGCGACCTGTTGCTGGTCGCCGGCGACTTCAACGACTGGGGCGAAAAGCTCGACGCCCCGATGCGCGAGATCGGCCTGGCACGCGCCGTCGCCGACGAAGGCCAGCGTGCCCAACGTTTGACCTTCCCGGCAATCGTGCCGGTTTTTGCGCTCGACCGGATCTACTTGCGGGGCCTGCGCTGCCGCTCGACAACGGTGCCACGCGGCCTGAGCTGGGCGCGCATGTCCGACCACCTGCCGCTGCTGGCCGAGCTGGAGCTGGCGTGAGGGCCGAGCCGCCGGACGCCGAATTTACCGGCGGCCACCAGGTGCGCCTGCTGCGCGGTGGTGATGCACTCTTCCCGGCCATCGCCGAGGCCTTGTTGCAGGCACGGCAAGAGGTCTGGCTGGCGACCTACATCTTCCACACCGACCCGGCGGCGCGCCTCGTTGCCGACGCCCTGATCGCTACCGCGGCGCGTGGTGTGCGCGTGCGTGTGCTGATCGACGGCTTCGGCAGCAATGCCAGCGTCGACACCTTGCGCGCTTGGTTGGCCGGCAGCGGTGTCGAGCTCGAGGTCTTTCGCCCGCTCGAACGCTGGTGGGCCTGGCTGCAGCCGGGGCAATTGCGCCGCTTGCACCAGAAGCTGTGCGCGGTCGACGGCGAGATCGCGTTTGTCGGCGGCATCAATGTCATCGACGACCGCCACGATATGCACCACGGCTGGACGGCCGAGCCGCGGCTGGACTTTGCGGTGCAGCTGCAAGGCCCGGTGGCAGCCGATGTGCAGCAGGTGGCGCAGGCGCTGTGGACACGCGCCAAGCTCGGACGCGGTTGGCGCGAAGAGGTCGGCCTGCTGGTGCGCAGTGCGGAACCGGTGGCGCGCACGATGCAACTGCTGCGCGATCTGCGCACCCGCAGCCGCGGGCGCGGCGAACTGGATGGCCGCGACCTGGCGGCGGTGCCCGACCTGTCGCCCGCACTGGCTGCGCTGGTGGTGCGCGACAACCTGTTGCGCCGGCGCTCGATCGAACGAGCGTATGTCGAAGCTATCGCACGCGCCCGCCAACGTGTCGATATCGCCTGCCCTTATTTTTATCCCGGCCGGCTCTTCCGCCGCGCGCTGCGACGGGCGGCCGAACGCGGCGTGCGCGTGCGCCTGCTGATGCAGGGCAAAGTCGACTACCGGTTTGCCGGGCTGGCGGCGCGGGTGCTGTACGCCGACATGCTGTCGCGTGGCATTCAGATCTTCGAATACACACCCGCCTACCTGCACGCCAAGGTCGCGGTCGTCGACGAGGCCTGGGCCACCGTGGGCAGCTCGAATATCGACCCGCTGTCGCTGCTTCTCAACCTCGAAGCCATCGTCGTGATTTCCGACCAGCGCTTTGTCGCCGACCTCGCACAGGAGCTCGATACCGCCTTCGCAGCATCGGTGCAGATCACCGCGGCGCCGGTGCGCAAGGGCCTGCGCGGCTGGTTGTCACGCGGTTTTGTGGCCTGGATCGCCAACACCTACCTGCGCCTGGCGGGCATCACCGGCCGCTATTGATGACGACCCCAAGGCCGGCCGAGGCCGATCAGGACGACCTGATCGTGCTGCGCCCCGAAGGCCTGTACTGCCCACGCGGCGGCTTTTTCATCGACCCCTGGCGGCCGGTGGACCGCGCGGTCATCACCCATGCCCATGCCGACCACGCCCGGCCGGGCCACGCGCATTACTTGAGCAGCACGCGCGGTGCCGGCGTGTTGCGCGCGCGGCTGGGCGCGATCAATCTGCAAACCGCGGCCTGGGGCGAACGCGTGCCGATCGGCGATGTCGGGTTGAGCCTGCACCCCGCCGGCCATGTGCTCGGTTCGGCGCAGGTACGCATCGAACACCGCGGCCGTGTCTGGGTCGCGTCGGGCGATTACTTCACTTCAGGCGCCGGTGACGCCAACCCGAGCTGCGATGCTTTCGAGCCAGTGCGCTGCGATTGTTTCATCACCGAGAGCACGTTCGGGCTGCCGATCTACCGCTGGCGTTTGCAGTCAGAGGTGTTTGCCGAGATCAACGCCTGGTGGCAGGCGAATGCCAATGTCGGCCGCACCAGCCTGCTGCTCGGCTACAGCTTCGGCAAGGCGCAGCGGCTGCTCGCCGGTGTCGACAACTCGATCGGCCCGATCGTCGTGCATGGTGCGGTCGAGCCGCTGAACCGCGCCTACCGCGAAGCCGGCATCGTGCTGCCGGCGACGAAGCTGCTTGACGAGATGAGCGATCGCACCGATCGCAATCGGGCGCTGGTGATCGCGCCACCAGCGGTGCTCGGCAGCGCGTGGGCGCGCCGGCTGGGTGACTTCAGCGACGCCTTTGCCAGCGGCTGGATGCAATTGCGTGGCGCGCGTCGCCGCCAGGGTGTCGACCGCGGTTTTGTGCTCAGCGACCATGCCGATTGGCCGGGTTTGCAAAATGCGATTCGTGCCACCGGCGCGCAGCGCATCATCGTCACCCACGGCTACGAATCGGTGATGGTGCGTTGGCTGCAAGCGCAAGGTTTGCAGGCCGGCAGCTTTGCCACCGAGTATGGTGACGAGGCGGTGGCGGATGCGATGGCGACAGCGGCCGACGTCAACGCAACGCCCACGTTGCCAGCCTGATTACAAAGGCGCAGGATCAACACACACTTGTACAACCCCCGGCGAGGCCATCATGAAAATCCTGCTCGCGATCGACGGTTCGGCGTTTTCGCTCGAGGTCGCGCGGCACGCGCTGCGCAACGCCAAGCAGGGGCTGCGCGCAAGCCTGGTGCTGGTCAATGTGCAAGAGCCGGCGTCGCTGTACGAGATCGTCGTCGCACATGACGCCGAGGTCATCCGGCAGGTGCGCAGCGCCGCCGGCGCCGACCTGCTCGCGCCTGCCGAAGCCTTGCTCGATGCGGCCGGAGTGGCCTTCGAGAGCGAAGTCGCTGGTGGCGCGCCCGCGGCGACCCTGCTCGAGCTGACCGAGAACTACGGCTGCAGCGCGATCATTGCCGGCGCCCGCGGCCTCGGCGCGGCCAGTATCGAAGGCCTGGGCTCGGTGGTCGAATCCTAGTTGCTGCACAGCCCGGTGCCGGTGACCGTGGTGCGGCTGCCTGCCGCGGCGACCGAAGGCGAGGGCGCGGCATGATGCCGCAATGCGCCGTTTTGCCAACCTCTACCAACAGCTCGACAGCAGCACCGCCACCGGCGACAAGATCGCGGCGCTGAAGCGCTACTTTGCCGACGCGCCGGCTGCAGATGCGGCCTGGGGGGTGTATTTCCTGGCCGGCGGCAAGCCGCGCCAGGTCGTGCCGACAGCGTCGCTGCGCGGCTTGGCTTGCGAGCTCGCCGGCATCGACGACTGGCTCTTCGAAGCGTCCTACCAGGCGGTCGGTGACCTCGCCGAGACGATCGCGCTGGTGCTGCCGGATCCGGCACCGACGCCGACAACGCCTATGCGCGCCAACGACAATCCCGCCGCACCCGACCATGACGACGCCGATGACCACGACCGGCACGACCACCAAGGTCTGGCCTGGTGGCTCGAACAGCGCCTGCTGCCGCTGCGTGGCCTGGCGCCCGAAGAGCAAACCCTGCGGCTGCGTGAATGGCTCGGCGAACTCGACGCCGCCGGCCGCTTCTTGTTGATCAAACTCATCGGCGGCGGTTTGCGCGTCGGCGTCGCGAAGCTGATGGTGCAACGCGCGCTGGCCGAGCTGGCCGGCATCGACCCGAAGATCTTCGCCCAGCGCATGATGGGCTTTACCGATCGGCACAACACCCCGACTGCCGCGGCCTTTGACCGCCTGGTCTCGAAGGACAGCGCACCGGCGCTGGATGCCGGCCAGCCGTATCCGTTTTTCCTGGCGCATCCCTGGGTCGCGGATGCATCAGCTGGTGGCCAAACCGACGGCCAGGCCGCGTTCCCAAAAAACCTCGGCGTCGTCGACGACTGGCTGGTTGAGTGGAAGTACGACGGCATTCGCGCGCAGGTCGTCAAACGCGCACGGCAGGTCTGGATCTGGTCGCGTGGTGAAGAACTGATGACCGACCGTTTCCCTGAGATCGTGGCGTTGGCGCAGGGCCTGCCCGACGGCACCGTGCTCGACGGCGAGATCCTCGTCTGGCATGCCGGCGACGCGGCACCGGCGCCTTTCAAACGTTTGCAGCAGCGCATCGGCCGCAAGAGTTTAAGCAAGAAGCTGCTCGCCGACGCGCCGGTGATGTTTCTCGCCTACGACCTGCTGGAAATGCAGGGCATCGACTGCCGCACCGAGCCGCAGGCGGTGCGCCGCCAGCGGCTCGAAGCGCTGCTCGAAAGCGGCCCAATGCCGCTGTCGCCGCGGTTGCTCGGCGCTGACTGGCCGGCCCTGGCGGCCTTTCGCAACAGTGCGCGCCAGCGGCATGTCGAAGGCCTGATGCTCAAACGCCTGACCTCGGCGTACGGCAGTGGCCGCACCAAGGCCGACGGCCTGTGGCTGAAGTGGAAGCTCGACCCGCTGTCGGTGGACTGCGTGCTGATCTACGCCCAGGCCGGCCATGGCCGCCGCGCGAGCCTGTACACCGACTACACCTTCGCGGTCTGGAGCCGCCCGCCGCTGCACGCCGCTGAAGCGCAGACGGTGGTCGATGCCATCGAGCAACGTCTTGCGGCGCAGCCCGGCACGTTGCAGCTGGTGCCGTTTGCCAAGGCTTACTCGGGCCTCAGCGACGAAGAATTCAAGTTCGTCGACCGTGAAGTGCGCAAGCACACGCTGGGAAAATTCGGGCCTGTGCGCAGCGTCAAACCGACCCTGGTTTTTGAGCTCACTTTCGAGGGCATCGACCACAGCCCGCGCCACAAGAGTGGCATCGCGGTGCGCTTCCCGCGCATGCTGCGCATCCGCGCCGACAAGCCGCTGCATGAAGCCGATACGCTGGACAGTCTGCGCGCCTTGATGGCGGTACCGGCCGAAGCGGCTGAAGTGCTTGAAGTGCTTGAAGTGGTTGAAGAGGTTGGCGCTGCGGTGACGTCGCCGACAATCGGCGCGCTATGAATCTCGAATTTCTGCTCCTGCTTGCCGCGGCGGTTTTTGTTGTCGCGATTTTGTATTCGTCAGTCGGCCATGCCGGCGCATCGGGATACATCGCGGTGATGTCGCTGCTGGGCCTGTCGGCGATGGTCATCAAACCGACGGCACTGACGCTGAATGTGCTCGTCGCCTCGATCGCGTCGTGGCAGTTCTACCGCGCCGGCCACTTCAACTGGCGGCTGTTCTGGCCCTTTGCGCTGCTCGCGGTGCCGATGGCCTATGTCGGCGGGGCGATCCAGTTGCCGACGGCGACCTTCAACTTGCTGCTCGGCGTGGTGCTGCTGTATTCGGCGGCGCGGTTTTTTGTCGCCGACCCACAAGAGCGCGCGCCGCAACCGCCGGCATTGGCCGCGGCGCTGCTGGTGGGCGCAGCGCTTGGGCTGCTCTCGGGCCTGACCGGCACTGGCGGTGGCATTTTCCTCACGCCGCTGCTGCTGCTGATGGGTTGGGCGCGCGCCAAGGAGGCTGCCGCGGTCTCGGCGCTGTTCATCTTGCTCAATTCAAGCGCCGGGCTATTGGGCAACCTGGCCAGCACGCGGCATTGGCCCGATGCGATCGGCTGGCTGCTGCTGGCGGCGGCCGCGGGTGGCGCGATCGGCTCGCGCCTGGGCAGCCGGCGCTTTGCGCCGCTGTTGATCAAGCGCCTGCTCGCCGCGGTGCTGCTGATCGCCGGCTTGAAACTGCTGCTGACCTGAGCGCGCCATGGTCCGCCGCAAAACCCAACCTCACCCCCACTCCCGCCCGGCCGGGGCAGCCGTCGACCTGGCGTTGCAAGGTGGCGGCTCGCATGGCGCTTTCACCTGGGGCGTGCTCGACCGCTTGCTCGAAGACGGCCGCTTTGTCATCGACGGTGTTTCGGGCACGAGTGCCGGCGCACTCAACGCCGGGGTCATGGCCACCGGCTTTGCGCGCGGCGGTGCCGATGGCGCCCGCGCTGCGTTGCGTGCGTTCTGGCTCGACGTCGCCGGCGGTGGCTCGAGCTTCGGCTCGTTTGCAGCGTTAGAGGGCCAGGCGCCCTGGGCCGGCGTCAGCCCCTTCAGCATCCAAGGCAACCCGTTCCTGAGCCTGCTCACACCCTGGCTGAAGCTGTTCAGCCCGTACCAGTTCAACCCGCTGGATATCAACCCGCTGCGCGACATCACCCGCCGCCATGTGGACGAATACGCGATGCGCGATGGCCCGATGAAGCTGTTTGTCAGCGCCACCACCGTGACCACCGGCCAGCCCGAGGTTTTCATGGGCAAACGCCTGAGCATTGATGCCTTGCTGGCTTCGGCCTGCCTGCCGCAGATCTTCAAGGCCGTGCACATCGACGGCGTCGCGTATTGGGACGGCGGTTACGGCGGCAACCCGGCGATCTGGCCGCTGATCTACCACACCGACGCCACCGATGTGGTGCTCGTCAAGATCGACCCGCTGCGCCGCGAGGCCCTGCCGGATACCGCCGCGGAGATCGCCGACCGCGTCAACGAGATCACCTTCAACGCCGGACTGGCGGCTGAGATGCGCGCGATCCACTTCGTGCGCCGGCTGCTGCGCGAAGAGCGCATCGACAAGGCCCGGTACAAGTCGCTGCGACTGCACATGGTCGCCGACGACGGCGCACTCGCGGCCTTGCCGCCGTCGAGCAAACTGCAGACCGACCGCGCCTTCTTGCTCAAGCTGCACGGGCTCGGGCAGGCCGCCGCACAGCGCTGGCTCGATGGCGATGGCGCGAAGGTTGGCATCGAGTCGACACTCGATATCGAACGCACTTTTCTTGCGCCGCGGCGTGTGGGGTAGGTGGCCGGCCAGGCGACAGCGGCGGCGCGCCGGAGGCTCAAGCCAAGTTCCCGTCGGACGCATCAAGGTGATTGGCGGGACGATGCTTGTTGCGGCGCTCGCCCGGGTTCCGCACGATGCTGCCGAGGACGCCGCGGTGGTGCCACGAGCGCTGCGGCGGGTTGCTGTGTGGAGTGAAGTAAAGGAGGAGGACGGGCGCAGCCCGGACGGGGGACATGAACGCAACACAGCAAGCCGGCGCAGCGCTCCCGCTCGGAATCAGCGGCAACGGCTGCCCGACCCGCCGAGTGTCGCGAATTCGGCGAGCACCAGGCTGCGCATGGCCGCAGTTTCCTGGTGCCCGGCATCAAATACATGCAGCTGCCAGGCTTGGGGTTGCTCAAATGCGGCGTAGGCGGCGCGCATCGCTGCGTCGACGCTGGTAACACCCGCCGGCGGTGTCAACGGGTCGTCGCGGCCGACCAGCGACAGGTGCCGGCGTGGCGCGATCAGGCCCGAGATTTCTGCAGCGCTGAACAGCCGGCGCAGGCCCGGTACAAAGAAGTATTCGCCGTGCAGGTCATGGCCACCGGTGTCGATGAGGGCGTCAAATTCAGCCAGGCAGCAGAGGTCGATGCAGGTGTCGATGGTGGGCTCCAGCGCTGCCGCCCAGACCGCCATCGTGCTGCCCATCGACAGGCCCATCACCGCGCCCGGCAGGCCCGCAAAGCGCGGCTGGCTGCGCAGCCAGCGCCAGGCTGCAAGGCAGTCGTGGACACGGTAGCCCCACAGCGTCTGGCCCTGCCAGAGCAGCGCCTTGACCAGTGCGCGTTCGCTGCGCTGCGCGCGTTCGCCAAAACACCAATGGTCGATGGCCACGACGGCCAGGCCGAGCGCTGGCAGCAGCTCGCCATAAGGCGGCGATTGAAGTGCCGGGCGGCCGTACAAGAGTTCGTCCTTGCCAACCGCAAAGTTGTTGCCATGCGCATGGCAGTAGAGCACCAGGCCACGCGGCGGCTGGTCCTTGGGCAGCAGCAACAGGGCGGGGACCGGCTCCTCGGTGTTCAGCGTCAGGCGCCAGTGTTCGACCTGAGCACCGAGGCGCTGCTCGGTGCTGAGCAGCTCGCCGCTCGGGGCCGCATCCAACGCCGGCAAAGGGCCGAGCAGTTGCCACAGCGCAGTGCGGCGCGCCTGTGTCGCAGCGGCATCGCCAAGCCAGGGCCAGGTTGTCATCGAAACAGCGCGACGCCGCTGGAATGCAGGCCCAGCGGCCGCGCCTCGCCCGCTGGCAGCACGATGTGGATTTGGGGGTACGGCAACGGCCACGCGCCTTGTTCGGCCAGCGTGATCTGCAAGGCGTCGGCGCTGGCCTGGGCTTCAAAATGCAGGCGGCGGCAACGGGCATCGGTGTCGCCCACTTGCAGGCCGTCGTCTTCAAACAGGGTCGCCGACGATATCGACTTGCCCTGGCTCGCGGGTGGTGGGTAATACCGCAGCGCGCGCGACGGCTCTTCGGTGAGTTGCTTGTCGCGGTCCGTATCTGTAGTCGGCAGCAGCGCGCCGGCGCGCACGAACAGCGGCAACTGCTCAAGCGCGGCGGGCACCGTGATGTGCTGGCCGCCGGGCCAATACTGGCCGCTGAAATAGTCGAACCAGCCGGTGGCATGTTGGCCGGCCGGCAGGTACAGCGTTCGTTCGCGCTCGCCGGGCGCGAAAACCGGCGCCACCAGCAGATCGGGGCCGACCATCATCTCGTCGTTGTCGCGCCAGCATTGCGCATCGTCGGCAAAGTCAAAAAAGGTCGGGCGCACAACCGGTTGATGCAGCTGGCTCGCCTGCCACATCAGCGTGTACAGGTAGGGCATCAACTGCAGGCGCAGCCGCACGGCGTCGCGAATCGTCGCGGTGGCTTCCGGGTGCAGCCAGGGCGAGTTGACCGAGCCGTCGGCCTTCCAGCTGTTCATGATCATGCGCGGCAGCAGGCAGCAGGCCTGGGTCCAGCGGATGAGCAGTTCGGCGCCGGGCACCGGGCCGAAGAAGCCGCCGACATCGTGGCCGATATTGAACAGGCCCGACAGGCTCATCGTCAGCGCCATGCGCTGGTTCCAGCGCAGCGTATGCCAGCTCGTGGTGTTGTCGCCTGACCAGGTTTGTGCCACGCGCTGGATACCCGGCGGCCCGGCGCGGGTGATGGTGTACGGGCGCTCGTTGGGGGTCTGCTGACGCTGGCACTCGGCGGTGGCTTGAGCCATCAGCAGCGCGTGCAACGGGCGCGAGCGGTGCATCGGCAGCGGCTGGCCGGCGGCGTGGGTGAGGGCAGATTCGTTCCAGATCGGGTATTCGTTGTTGTCGTTCCAACCGGCGCTGAAACCAACATCGAGCACCTCGCGGCGCAAGCCCGCCTGCCACCAGCGGCGGTCGCTGGCGCGGGTGAAATCCAGGTGCGCGCCCCAGCCGTCCCAGAACGGGTCGAGGCAGACCGCGCCGGCTTCGTCGCGAACAAAACCACCCGCGGCGGCGACGGTTTCAAACGCCGGATGGTCGTCGAGCAGGCAGGGTTTGAGATTCGCGACGGTGCGCACGCCGGCATCGGCAAAAGCCTTGAGCAAGCCCGGCGGATCGGGGAACTTGTCGCGGTTCCAGGTGAAGATGTATCGCCGCTTGCCGCGGCTGGTGTAACCCGAGCCGAAGTGAAAACTCGACAGCGGAAATTCGAGCCGCTTGGCGGTGGCCAGGAAGTTGGTGATGCGGGCCTGCGCATCGGGCGCATCGGCCAGCGCCATCGCGGTATTGGCGTAGCCCAGGCTCCAGCGCGGTGGCATCGCGGTGCCGCCGATGAGCTTCACGAATCGCGCCAGCGCGCCGGCGATATCGGGGCCGGCGAAGACATACATGTCGAGGTCGCCGTCGGCGATTTGTGTGGCGCGATAAAAGCCGTGGTAGTTGTCGAACTCCTGGCCAAAGTCAAAGGTGCATTCGGCCAGGGTGTCGTAGTAGGTGCCGTAACAGGCGCCGCTGTCGGCGCGCCGGCCGATAAAAAACGGCCAGTGTTTGTACAGCGGGTCGGAGCTTTCGCCGTTGTAGCCGAGCGCGTCAAGCTGGCGTGTGCGCAGGCGGCGGCCGGCTTTGTTGAGCGGGCCGGTTTTGTCGCCGAGGCCAAAATACTGGTCGTATTCGTCGCGCTGCTGCCAATGGCTGTTGAGACCGCTGCGTTGCGCCGCGCCGTAGGCGAAGGTCGCCCGATCAGCGCAGCAGAACTGCCAGGCGCTGCCGCTCCACTGCTCCCAGCGCAGGCCAAAGGGGTCGAGCGTGATCGTCACGCGCAGCTTGTCGTCGGCGAGCGTGATGTGGCCGTCGGCTTGCTTCAGCTCGGCCGGCGCCGCGTTGGCAAAGGCGGCCAGCCGGTCGGCGCCGAGCCAGCGGTCAGCGACTTGCCCGTCGATCACCGACCAGCTGCGCGGTTCGCGCAGGCCCGTCGGTGGCAGCAGCAACACCCGCCCGATGCCGGGTGCGACCAAGGCCACGCGCAGCCGCCAGGCATCGTCGAGCAGGACCGTCACGCCGCGTGCATCGGCGCGCTGCAGCGTGGCGCGGCGCAAGGGTGTCACGGCGTCACGGCCTCAACGGCTGTGGCTCAGGCGCAGCCCGCCGGCATCAAAGCGGTGGCAGGCAGCGCGTGGTGCATACAGGGTGAGCAAGTCATCAGGCTTGGCGGCATGCTGACCAGCGACTTGCGCGGTGACGGCCGTGCTGCCGTCGGCCAGATGGCCGTAGAGCAAGGCATGGCCGCCGAGTTGTTCGACCTGCGCGATCTTGATCGGCAAGGCAAACGAGTCGGCGCCGGCGGCCAGCGTCAGGTGCTCTGGCCGGACGCCGATTTCATGCGCATCGCCGGCCGCCGCGGCCAGCGCCGCGGGCACGAAGTTCATGCGCGGCGAGCCGATGAAACCGGCGACAAAGCGGTTCGCCGGCCGGTTGTAAAGCTCCAGCGGCGAGCCGACCTGCTCGACCTTGCCAGCACGCAGCACGACGATCTTGTCGGCCATCGTCATCGCCTCGACCTGGTCATGGGTGACGTAGATCATCGTCGCACCGAGGCGCCGGTGCAGCGCCGTAATTTCGCCGCGCATCGACACGCGCAGTTCGGCATCCAGGTTGGACAGCGGCTCGTCGAAGAGAAAGATCTTCGGCTCGCGCACGATCGCGCGGCCGATCGCCACCCGCTGGCGCTGCCCGCCGGACAACTGCGTCGGCTTGCGCTGCAGCAGCACATCGAGTTGCAGCAGCTTGGCCGCAGCGCCGACCTTGGCCTGGACCTTTTCGCGCGAGGTGCCGATGTTCTCGAGGCCGAAGGCCATGTTCTGGTAGACCGTCATGTGCGGGTACAGCGCATACGACTGGAAGACCATCGCCAGCCCGCGGTCTGCGGCGCGCAGGTCGTTGACGCGCTGGCCGTCGAGCAGGATGTCGCCAGAGGTGGCCTCTTCCAGACCGCAGATCAGCCGCAGCAGCGTCGATTTGCCACAACCCGAAGGGCCGACAAAAACCACAAACTCGCCGTCGTCGACTTGCAGGTCAACACCATGGATGACCTTCGTCTCGCCGAAGTTTTTCACCAGTTGTTGGCAGTGTAGCGAGGCCATTCACTTGACTCCGGCCGAGGCGATGCCCTGGGCGATGTACTTTTGCAAGAAGGCAAAGACGATCGTGATCGGCAGCAGCGTGATCACGGTCATGGCGAGCAGGTAGTTCCACTGCGTCACGAGATCGCCCTGGAAAGCGTTGAGCGCAAGTTGCAGCGTGAACTTCTCGGATTTGCTGAGCACGATCAGCGGCCACAGAAAATCGTTCCAGCGCCACATCGTCGAGAAGATCGCGAGCACGGCCAGCGCCGGCGCCGACAGCGGCAGCACGATGCGCCAGTAGATGCGCCATTCGTTGGCATGGTCCATGCGCGCCGCTTCGAGCAACTCGTCGGGGATCGTCAGCATGTACTGGCGCAGCAGGAAGACGCCGGTCGGCGTGGCCACCGCCGGCCAGATCACACCCCACAGGCTGTTGAGCAGCCCAAGTTCGGCGACGACCAGAAAGTTGGGGACGAGCACGATTGCCGGCGGCACCATCAGCGTTGCGATGATGAGCAGGAAGACCCCCGAGCGGCCGCGGAACTGGTACTTCGACAGCGCAAAAGCGGCCATCGAGTTGAACAGCAACGTCAGGATCGTGGCGACGACGGTGATGAAAACCGAGTTCCACAGGTAGAGGCCGAAGTTGAATTTGCCGGCCAGCTCGCTGTAGTTCTCCGACGCCATGCGGAATTCGCGCACCGGCTCACGGTCATTGATATGCACGCGAACCAGCTCGTCAGGCTTGGCC
>JANOKR010000548.1:0-6608 GCA_031419315.1 Betaproteobacteria bacterium | reverse complement strand
CCCCAACCCCGGCTGCGAGGACAACGTCAACCCGGGTGAACGCGGAAGCGCAAGAGCCGGCTCCACTTCCAGCGCCAGAGCCGGCGCATGTGCCAGCACCAGCACCAACGCCAGCAACCCCGCCCGACGCCCAGACCCGCTCGCTGGGCCGATCTCGTCCACCCCACGACAACTTGTCGCACTCCCCTCGCCGCCGCACGGGCTGGCCCGGATTGCGGCCCTCGGCCGCCCCGGTGCATAACCCTTAAGCGTGCGGCGTGAAGCCGTTTCATTCAACCAGCAGACCGGGGTGCACCCGGGTGGAGACACCAACGTCATGGACATGAACCGGAGGCATTTTTTCCGGGTCAGTGGAGCGGGGCTGGTAGGTTCCAGTCTCGTCGCGCTCGGCTTTTCGCCGACGGCCGCATTGGCCGAAGCGCGCAACTTCAAACTGGCTCGGACAACCGAAACCCGCAGCACCTGCCCGTATTGTTCGGTCAGTTGCGGGATGATCATGTACACGCTGGGCGACGGGGCGAAAAACGTCAAGGCCACCATCGTCCACATCGAGGGCGACCCCGACCACCCGGTCAACCGCGGCACCCTGTGCCCCAAGGGCGCCGGCGTGATGGACATGATCCAGTCGGCCAGCCGCGTCAAGTACCCGGCGGTTCGCGAGCCCGGCGGCAACGAGTGGAAACGCATCTCCTGGGACGATGCACTGAACCGCGTGGCCAAGCACATGAAGGCCGACCGCGACGCGAATCTCGTCAAGACGAATGACAAAGGCACGGTGGTCAACCGGTGGAATTCGACCGCGCTGCTGCTGTCGTCGGCGGCGTCGAATGAATCAGGCTACATCAGCGTCAAGGTGGCGCGTGGCTTAGGGATGGTTGCTCTAGATACACAAGCACGTATCTGACACGCACCGACGGTGTCCAGTCTGGGCCCGACGTTTGGACGTGGAGCGATGACGAATTCTTGGACCGATATCAAGAATGCCGACCTCGTTCTGATCATGGGCGGCAATGCCGCCGAAGCCCACCCCTGCGGTTTCAAGTGGGTCACCGAAGCGATGCAGATCCGCAAGGCCAAGCTGATCGTCGTCGACCCGCGATTTACGCGCTCGGCCGCGGTCGCCGATGTCTACGCGCCGATCCGCGTCGGCACCGATATCGCCTTCCTGGCCGGGGTCATCAACTACCTGTTGAGCAACAACAAGATCCATCTCGACTACGTCAAGATGAATACCGACGTGGCCTTCCTGGTCAAGCCGGACTACAAATTCGACAACGGCTTTTTCAGCGGCTACGACGAATCCAAGCGTTCGTACAACAAGGCCAGTTGGGGTTATCAGCTCGGTGAAGACGGTTTTGTGAAGGTCGACGAGACCCTGCAAGACCCCTTGTGCGTGTACCAGCTGATGAAGCTGCACTACGCGCGCTACACGCCGGAGCTGGTGAGCAAGATCACCGGCACGCCCAAAGACCAGTTCCTAAAGATCGCGCAGATGCTGGGCGAGACCTCGGCGCCTGACAAGGTCATGACGATCTGCTACGCGCTGGGTTGGACGCAGCATTCGGTGGGCAGCCAGAATATCCGCACGATGGCCATGATCCAGCTGCTGCTGGGCAATATGGGCCGCCCGGGTGGTGGTGTGAACGCCTTGCGCGGCCACGCCAATGTGCAGGGCATCACCGACATGTGCGCCTACTCCGAGGTGCTGTCGGGATACCTGAGTTCGCCGACCGATGCCGACATCGACCGCGAGACCTATCTGAAAGCACGCACCGGCAAGCCGCTGCGCCCGAACCAGATGGCGTTCACGCAGAACTTCCCGAAGTGGCACACCAGCCTGATGAAGGCTTACTACGGCGACAAGGCGACGGCGGATAACAACTTCGGCTACGACTGGATGCCCAAGCGCGATGCGGCCTACGACATCCTGGCGATCTTCGAGCGCATGCACCAGGGCAAGGTCAACGGCTTCATCGTCCAGGGTTTCAACCCGCTGGCCGCAGTGCCGAACAAGAAAAAACTCTCGGCGGCGCTGGCCAAGCTCAAGTACCTGGTGATCATCGATCCGCTGGAGACCGAGACGTCAGAGTTCTGGAAGAATTTCGGCCCGCTCAACGATGCCGACCCGACGAAGATCGCGACCGAAGTCATCCGCCTGCCGGCGACCTGCTTTGCTGAAGAGACCGGTACCTTCACCAATTCCAGCCGCGTCATCAACTGGAAGGAGCGTGCGGTCGAGCCGCCAGGCGAAGCCAAGGTCGATTCCGAGATCTTCGCGCGTCTGTTCGTCAAATTGAAAGGCATGTACGCCAAGGATGGCGGCACGCTGCCGGAGCCGCTCGCGGCGCTGGCCTGGCCGTATCTGAACGCCAATGTGCCCAACCCCGGTGAGGTGCTGCGCGAGATCAGCGGCCGGGCGTTGGCGGATGTTCTGGCGCCCCCTGCGCCAGTGGCGCCCGTCGTTGCTGGTGCCAAGGTCGACCCGAAGGCACCAGTGCCGGTGGCGCCGCCGCCAGCAGTGCTGGTCAAGGCCGGCGACCAGGTGCCGGGTTTTGCGATGCTGCGCGACGACGGCAGCACAAGTTGCGGCAACTGGATCTACGCCGGCTGCTGGGGCCCGACGGGCAACCTGACCGCGCGGCGCGATACGTCTGACCCGACCGGGCTGGGTGTCTTCGCCGGCTGGGGTTTTTCGTGGCCCGCAAACCGGCGCATCCTCTACAACCGCGCCAGTGCCGACAAGGACGGCAAGCCCTGGGACCCGAGCCGCAAATACCTGGCCTGGAACGGCAAGAGCTGGGCCGGGGGTGCCGACGTGCCCGACATGCGCCCGGACGCCGCGCCAGAGCAGGGCGTGGGTGCGTTCATCATGAATCCGGAGGGGGTCGCGCGTTTTCATGCGGTGGGCATGAACGAAGGCCCGTTCCCGGAGCATTACGAGCCGTTCGAGACGCCGGTTGGCGTCAACCTGATGTGCCCAAGCAACCCGAAGGCGGTCAGCAACCCGGCCGCGCGGGTCTACAAGGGCGACCTCGAAGCCTTTGGCAAGGCCGCGGAATTTCCGTACGCAGCCACGACCTACCGCCTCACCGAGCACCTGCACTTCTGGACCAAGCACGCACGCAGCAATGCCATCACCCAGCCCGCGCCGTTTGTCGAAATTGGCGAGGAGCTGGCCAAGGAAAAAGGCATCAAGCACGGCAATATGGTCAAGGTGCGCTCGAATCGCGGCGAGGTCATCGCGGCCTGTGTCGTGACCAAACGCATCAAGGGGCTGGATGTCAACGGCAAACGGGTGCACCACGTCGGCATCCCCATCCACTGGGGCTTCAAGGGCGTGACGCAGAACGGCTATCTGGCGAATGCATTGACCCCGTTTGTCGGCGACGCCAATTCGCAGACGCCGGAGTTCAAGGCGTTCCTCGTCAATATCGAGAAGGTGTAAGCCATGGCCAGTTTGCAATCCCTCGATATCTCGGCGCGCTCAGCGACGACAACCCCCAGCCCTTCGGTGCGGCAGACGCCGCAGGTCGCCAAGCTCATCGACGAGTCCAAGTGCATCGGCTGCAAGGCCTGCCAGGTGGCTTGCATGAACTGGAACGACCTGCGCGACGAGATCGGCACCAATATTGGCGTCTACGACAACCCCAGCGACCTGACACCGAGCAGTTGGACGGTGATGAAGTTCTTCGAGGTCGAGCCAAAAGACGGCAGCCTCGAGTGGCTGATCCGCAAAGACGGCTGCATGCACTGCGAAGACCCGGGCTGTTTGAAAGCCTGCCCGGCGCCGGGGGCGATCGTCAAGTACAGCAACGGCATCGTCGACTTCATCAGCGAAAACTGCATCGGCTGCGGGTACTGCGTCAAGGGTTGCCCCTTCGACGTGCCGCGCATCAGCGAGAAGGACAACAAGGCCTACAAGTGCACCTTGTGTTCTGACCGCGTCGGTGTCGGTCTTGAGCCGGCCTGCGTCAAGACCTGCCCGACGGGCGCGATCGGCTTCGGCACCAAAGAAGACATGGTGGCGTATGGCGAGAAGCGTGCGGGTGAGTTGAAAGAGCGCGGTTTTGCCAACGCCGGCCTGTACAACCCGCAAGGTGTGGGCGGCACGCATGTGATGTACGTGCTCAAACATGCTGACCGGCCCGAGCTTGAGGACCTGCCGCGTGACCCGAGCATCAGCCCGATGGTCTCGATCTGGAAGGGCATCGCCAAACCTCTGGCGGTAGCCGGCATGATCGGCGCGGTGGTGGCCGGTTTCTTCCACTACACCAAGGTCGGCCCGATCGAGACCGAAGAGAAGGAGCCGTCATGACCCGCATGCTCAAGCGCTACGAAGACGGCGAGCGCATGAACCATTGGTTCGTCGCCTTGATGTTCGTGCTCGCCGGGCTTTCTGGCCTGGCGTTTTTCCACCCGGCGTTTTATTTCTTCGTCCACCTCTTTGGTGGCGGGCCGTGGGCGCGCATCCTGCATCCATTTTTGGGGGTGCTGATGTTTGTCGGTTTTCTCGCCATGTACTTCAAGTTCTGGCGCCAGAACGTGATGAACGATGCCGACAAGGCCTGGCGCGCCAAGATGGGCGACATGCTTCGTGGCGACAAGTCCAACATGCCGCCGGTGGGCAAGTACAACGCCGGGCAGAAGATGGTTTTCTGGGCGATGTCGGTCAGCCTGCTGGTGCTGCTGGTCACCGGCTTGATCTTCTGGCAGCCCTGGTTTGCGCCGTACTTTTCGGTCACGCTCGGCCGGGCCGCGGTGCTGCTCCACTCGGTATCGGCGGTGGTGCTGATCCTGGCCACGATCATGCATGTCTATGCGGCAATCTGGGTCAAGGGCACGGTTCGGGCGATGACGCGCGGCGATGTTTCTGAAGCCTGGGCCAAGGCCAACCATCCGCTGTGGCACCAGGAAATGACGCAGCGCAAGTAGGCACAATCGGGCATCGGCTCGATAGCTCTCGACTGCCAACTCGACTGCCAACACAAGGGCGCCAGTGGCGCCCTTGTGCATTGAACGCAGCCAAAATGAAAAAAGGAATACCAGCGTGACAGCCACCGTCCGGGTCATGAGCCCGGAAGAAATCACGGCGATGGCCGGCGGCGAAACGCCGTTCCTGATCTGGCCCGAGCGCAGCACGGTATTTGCGTTGCGCGCGATGCGCCTGCGCCAACTTGGCCAGGGCCAGAACAGCGGTCACGCGATGCGCGACTTCCTGCTTTTTATGGCCGACCTGGCGCATGCGCAGCAGGTGCTGGCCGATGCTTTCCCGACCCGATTTTCGAGCACCGCGCTGCCCGATGCGCAGGCGCTCGACCAGGCCGCCAAGATGGGTGTGCCGCCGCTGCCCGCGCCCGACTGGCCGCGCGACCCGGCTTGGCGTGCTGGTCTGCGCGCGATGCTCTCCGACCTGCGCGCGGGTGCGCCAGAAGTTGCGCGCGCGGCGATCGACCGCCTCGCAGCGGCTGACGACGCTTGGCTCGAAACCCAGGCCGACTGCCTGCTCACCGGCGTCATGCGCGGGCTCGACATGGCGACCTCGCCGTTCGTCGCCGCAGCGCTGCAGGTCTATTTCACGCACTTGGTGCTCGCCGTGCAAGCGGGCGAACATGGGCCAGCGAGCGGGCCCACGAACGGCGGCGGCCAACCCTTCGGGCGCATCGACGATGTCACGGCCTGCCCCTGCTGCGGCAGCCGCCCGACCGCAAGCATCACACGCAGCGCCGGCCAGGCGACCGGCCAGCGTTATTTGCATTGCAGCCTGTGCAGCACGCAGTGGCACATGTTGCGCATCAAATGCGCTCACTGCCTGAGCGAAAAAAGCCTGGCCTATCAATCGCTGCAGGCCGCCGACGCGACGGGTGCGGCCGGCGTCTCATCGGCGCCGGTGCAGGCCGAAACCTGCGACGACTGCGGCCACTACCTGAAGATCGTGCATACCGACCGCGACGCGCAGGTCGACCCGGTTGCCGACGACCTGGCGACGGTGACGCTGGACCTGCTCGTGTCTGAAGCCGGCAAGCAGCGGCACGGCGTCAACCTGATGCTGCTCTACGGCGAGCCCGAGCCTGAACGCGCTACCGACCCACCGCCCGACCCCGGCGAAAGCAACTGATGGCGCGGCCCGACGACTCCGTGGTTCACGGTTCCAAGGCCAGCGTAACGGGAGCAGGCCAGGCCAGGCCCAAAGACCTGCCTTCGATCGACCGCCTGCTGCGCGCTGACGGCGTGGCCGAACTCATCGCCGAACATGGGCACACCTTGGTTGCGGCGCAGGCGCGGTTGCTGCTCGACGGCCTGCGCACCCGGGCGCTGGCTGGCGCGCTGGATGCCGCCGCGGTGCAGCCGGCGGCGCTGGCCGCAGGCTTGAGCGAAGGCATCGCACAGCGCCTGGCGCCCAACATGAAGCGCGTGCTCAACCTCACCGGCACGGTGATCCACACCAACCTCGGCCGCGCGCTGCTCGCCGACAGCGCGCTGCAAGCCGTGTTGTCGATGATGGCCGGGCCGAACAACCTGGAATACGACCTGGCCAGCGGCCAGCGTGGTGACCGCGACGACGCCGTCGCCGGCCTGTTGCAGCGGCTGACTGGCGCCGAGGCCGCCAC
>JANOKR010000547.1:0-4060 GCA_031419315.1 Betaproteobacteria bacterium | reverse complement strand
CCGACACAGGCAATCAGCAGGCCCAGCAGCAGCGATACCACGCCTTTGAGCGGGTCGTTACCGGCGATGAAAACCGCGCAGGTGAAGCCGAGCATCACGAGCCAGAAATATTCGAAGGAGCTGAATTTGAGCGCGATCTCGGCAAGTGCCGGCGCGGCGACGATCAGCACCAGCACGCCAAAAATGCCACCGAGCACCGAGAACACCAGGCCCGAGCCGAGCGCGATTTCGGCCATGCCCTTCTTGGTCAGCAGATAGGCTTCGTCGGTATAGGCCGCACTCGCCGGCGTGCCCGGCATGCGCAGCAAAGCGCTCGGGATATCGCCAGAAAAAATCGCCATCGCGGTGGCGGTGACGATGGCCGCGACGGCTGGCACCGGCGGCATGAAAAACGTCACCGGCACGAGCAGCGCGGTGGCCATCGTCGCCGTCAGGCCGGGGATCGCGCCGACAAACAGGCCGTAGATCGCCGACAGAAAAATCACTGCCAGCACGTAGGGTTGGAAGACGAGCCCGAAGGCGGCGATGACGGCGTCCATCGCGTTGTCAGTAGAAAGGGCGCAGGACGCCCCACGGCAGGGGCACGCGCAGCATCTTGTAAAACGCAAAGTGCACCACCAGCGTGCCGCTTAAGCCCCACAGCAGCGAAGCGCGCCAGTTCACGAGCAGGACCCGAAAAACGAGCACCAGACAGACCGGCGCGACGAGCAAGAAGCCCAGCCGCTCGGCGAGCAGGATGTACAGCAGCACCGCGCCGATGGCGATCAGCGGCGCGCGCACATGTTCATCAGCCCGCGTAGCGCCGCCCGCGTTGGCGTAGACCCGCCGATAGCTGCGCAGCAGCAACACCAGGCCGCAAAGCAACAGGCCCGCACCAACCAGCATCGGCAAAAAACCGGCGCCGACTTTTTGACCCGGCACGTTGGGGAAGCTGCGTGCCGACCAGAGCACCGCCGCCGCCAGCAGGGCCAGCACCAGGCCCAGCCGGCGGTCGATCTGTTGCACTCGCG
The DNA here is from genome assembly GCA_031419315.1 of Betaproteobacteria bacterium. Taxonomy (GTDB): domain Bacteria; phylum Pseudomonadota; class Gammaproteobacteria; order Burkholderiales; family Burkholderiaceae_C; genus Rubrivivax. The sequence goes on along the minus strand of JANOKR010000547.1, from coordinate 3,050 downwards.
TCAGGCCCGTGGGCTGCGTTACTTGGCGATGCCCACGGCGGTCATCACGGCCTTCATATCGGTGTCACCCTTGGCCATGAATTTGGCGAAGTCGCCCGAACTGGCCCACAACAAACCGAAGCCACGCTGGGCCATGAAGCCCTTGTACTCGGCGCTGTCGTAGGCCTTCTTGACCGAAGCCTCAAGCCGCGCCGCGACCGCCGGCGACAAGCCCTTGGGCGCGGCGATGCCACGCCAGGCGCCGGTGGCCCAGTCGGAGCCGGTGGCCTCTTTGAGCGTCGGCACATTCGGGAACAGCGCCGATCGTGACGACGCCATCACGGCCAGCGCGCGCACCTTGCCGGCGTCGATCAACGACCGCGCCTCGGGCAGCGAAACGGGTACGAACTCGATGCCGCCGGCGACCAGGTCTTGCAGCCCGGGTGCGGCGCCGTTGGACGGCACCCAGGGCACTGTCGCCGGGTCGACCTTGGCGTCACGCAACCAGCCGGCCAGCGCCAGGTGCCAGATGCCACCCTGCCCCGTGCCCGAGGCCTTGAACTTGCCCGGGTTGGCCTTCACCGCAGCGAGCACATCGGCCATCGTTTTGTAGCTCGAATCGGCACGCACACTGAAGCCCGCGGGGTCGAGGTTGACGAGCGCGATCGGGGTGTAGCTCGTGGGGTCGAGTTCGGTCAATTTCTGGTGATGCATCATCGTGATTTCGACGGTGATCATGCCCAGCGTATAGCCGTCGGGCGCCGCGGTGGCGATTGCCGAATGGCCAACGACGCCCGAGCCGCCGGTGCGGTTGACCACGTTCACCGGCTGCCCCAGGTCCTTCTCCATCAGGCTGGCGATCATCCGCGCCACCGCGTCGGTGCCGCCGCCCGCACCCCAAGGCACGACCAGGGTCAGCGGCCGGTCGGGGTAGGCCTGCGCAAAGCCAGCGCCGGCGCAAGTTGAAAGCGCCAACCCGATCAAGGCGCGGCGGGCGATCGACAAGCGGGCTGGCGACCGGCTTGCGGCCAGCGGATCAAGACGCGATGGGTTGCCAGATTTCATGGAAGCCTCAATCATCATACGATTTGGACACGACCTCAATTTGGCATCCGACCTCGGCACCGGCAATGCGGACAAACCCACGCTGCTACGCTCGGGGCACGATGACTTTGAGTGCTTCGACGTGACCTGTCCCGACGACCCAAATAAGCCCGATCACCCCGAGCTGCCCCGGGCCAGCCCGACGCGGGTGCACCCGCGCGACGCCTTGTTCGACCCCGGTGAAGCGGTGGCGACAGCGTTACCGGTCTGTGACCATTACGCCGGGGTCGAGTTGCGCATGCACAAGAGCCTGGCGCTGCAGGGCGAGATGGGCCCGGTCTTCGACGTCACGCTGGACGGCGAAGACGGCGCGCCGGTCGGCGGCGAGATCGAGCACAGCCATCTGATCGCCGAGCTGGTCAACGGGCCGGCCAACCGCTTCGGGCGTGTCGCCGCGCGGGTACAGCCGGTCGAGCATGCGCGCTTCGACGCGGTGATCGACCTGCTCGTTCAGCGCTGTGGCACCAAGCTGGCGCACCTGATGATCCCCAAGGTGCGTGGCGCCGCCGACGTGCAGCGCGCCGCCGCGGCGGTCGACGAAGCCTGCCACCGGCATGGCGTGGCTCGCACGATCCCGCTGCATGCGCTGATCGAAACCCACGGTGGCCTGGCCGACGTGCGGGCCATCGCCCTGCACCCGCGCATCGAGTCGCTGTCGTTTGGCTTGATGGACTTTGTCTCGGCACACCGCGGTGCGATCCCGCTGGCTGCGATGGGCGTGCCGGGGCAGTTCGAACATCCGCTGGTGGTGCGCGCCAAGCTCGAACTTGCCGCCGCCTGCCACGCCGCCGGCAAGACACCCGCGCACAGCGTGGTCACCGAGTTCCGCAACAGCGGCGCGATCCAGCAGGCTGCCGAACAGGCCGCGCGGCGCTTCGGCTACACGAGGATGTGGAGCATCCATCCGGCGCAGATCCGGCCGATCGTCGAGGCCTTTGCGCCGACGGTGGCCGAAGTCGACCAGGCGGTTGAAGTGCTGTTCGCGGCGCAGGCCGCAGATTGGGCACCGATCCGCCATCACGACACCTTGCAGGACCGCGCCAGCTACCGCTATTTCTGGCATGTGCTGGCGCGCGCCAACCGCACCGCGTTCAGCGGCGGGCCACAACTGCCGGCACAAGTGCGCGAGGCTTTTTTCACGCCGCTTTGACTTGGCCGCAACGGACTTGCCGGCGGTTGCACTCGCCTACGCCTGCATACAGGCCGACTGCGAAGAATGCCCCTGGTCGCCCCGCCGCGGGGTACTTCGGAGCTGACACGTGCATCCCAACCGCATCATCTTGTCCGCCGCGCTGGCCTTGGCTGCGCTGCCCACGTTTGCCGTCGAATCATTGAGCGCCGGGCAGCTCGACGCTGCCAGCCGGGTGCTCACTGGCACCGCCGAATGTGAGTTCAACCAGAAGGTCAGCCTGACACCGCTGGCCGGCCAGCCGGGCCACTTCAAGCTCGGCTACAAACAGACCAGCTACACCGTGGTGCCGCAGGAGACGACAACCGGCGCGGTGCGACTCGAAGACCGCAAGGCCGGCATCGTGTGGCTGCAGATCCCGGCCAAGTCGATGCTCATGAATGCCAAGGTCGGCCAGCGGCTGGTCGATGGCTGCACGCTCGCCGAGCAACGTGCCGACCAAGCCGCGCAGGCGCCTGTCGAAAGCAGCACGCTGGGCATCGCCGTCGCGCCACGCTGAGATCAGATCGAGGCTTCAAGGCGCCACCGAACCCAGCGCCCCATAGGCGTGGTTCATCCACAGCTTGAGGCGCTGGCGCTCCATCAAACCCAAGCCCGGGCTGTCGACAGCGCTGTTGTTGCGCGCGGCCCAGAAGCTGGCGTTGCGGGCATCGATTTTTTGCACCACGGATTCGTGCAGGCGCTTCAGGTCGATGACCTTGGCGCCGAGGCCGATCGCGCGGTCGAGCTCACCCGAACGTTCGAGCTGGCCGAAGTCGTCGCCGCGGATCTGGTTGCG
>JANOKR010000546.1:0-2412 GCA_031419315.1 Betaproteobacteria bacterium | reverse complement strand
GCAACGTCGAACACTACCAACGTGCTTTCGACGCGGCGGGTGTGCATCCGTCCGATTGCAAGTCGCTCGCCGACCTGGCCAGGTTTCCCTTCACCACCAAGGCCGATCTGCGCGCGCAATACCCCTTCGGCATGTTTGCCGTGCCTCGCGAGCAGGTCGTGCGCATCCACGCCAGCAGCGGCACCACGGGCAAGCCGACGGTGGTGGCCTACACGCAGGGCGACATCGACCGCTGGGCCGACCTCGTGGCCCGCAGCATCCGCGCCAGCGGCGGCCGCGCCGGTGACATCGTGCAGGTGGCCTACGGCTATGGCCTCTTCACCGGCGGCCTGGGCGCGCACTACGGCGCCGAAAGGCTGGGCTGCACGGTGATCCCGATGGGCGGCGGTCAGACCGAAAAGCAGGTGCAACTGATCGAGGACTTCAAGCCCGACATCCTGATGGTGACGCCAAGCTACATGCAGGTCATCGTCGAAGAGTTTCGCCGCCAGGGCAAGGACCCGCGCGCGATGTCGGTCAGCGTCGGCATCTTCGGCGCCGAACCCTGGACAGAAGCAATGCGGCGCGACATCGAAGACAGCGCCAACATCGACGCGGTAGACATCTACGGCCTGAGCGAAGTCATGGGCCCGGGCGTGGCCAACGAATGTGTCGAGACCAAGGACGGCCCGGTGATCTGGGAGGACCATTTTTATCCCGAGATCATTCACCCCGAGACGGGCGAAGTATTGCCCGACGGGACCGAAGGTGAACTGGTCTTCACGACCCTGAGCAAAGAAGCGCTGCCGGTGATCCGCTACCGCACCCGCGACCTGACGCGGCTGCTGCCACCGACCGCACGCAGCATGCGCCGGATGGGCAAGATCGTAGGCCGCAGCGACGACATGCTGATCATCCGCGGCGTGAATGTCTTCCCGACCCAGATCGAAGAGATCGTCCTGCAGCATGGGCGGCTGGCCGGGCAGTACCAGTTGGTCGTCACCCGCGCGGCCCTGCTCGACGAGCTGACGGTGCACTGTGAACTGCTGCCCGGCCATGCCGACGGCGATGTGGCAGCGATCGGCCTGGAACTGCAGCAGCGCATCAAGACCCTGGTCGGCGTCAGCAGCAGCGTGTTGGTCGGCGCGCCGGACTCGATCGAGCGCACGCTGGTCGGCAAGGCGCGGCGGGTGATCGACAAGCGGCTGAAGCCATGAACGTCGCGCTCATCGTTGACACACAACAAGGCTAACGGAGCACCTGATGTACACCCAAGCCATGGATGTCGGCCCGAAGGAAGAGCGCGCCGCGGTGCGCTCGCTGCAAGAGGCCGAGCTGGAGCGCGGCTTCGACGCGCGCATCGACGCCGGTACCCCGATCGAGGCCAAGGACTGGATGCCCGAGCATTACCGCAAGACCCTGGTGCGGCAGATCAGCCAGCATGCCCACTCAGAGATCGTCGGCATGCTGCCCGAAGGCAACTGGATCACGCGCGCGCCGACGCTCAAGCGCAAGACGATCCTGCTCGCCAAGGTGCAGGACGAAGCCGGCCATGGCCTGTACCTGTATGCAGCGGCAGAAACGCTCGGTACCAGCCGCGATGAAATGCTCGGCGCCTTGCATTCCGGCCGCGCCAAATACAGCTCGATCTTCAACTACCCGACCTTGAGCTGGGCCGATATCGGTGTCATCGGCTGGCTCGTCGATGGCGCGGCGATCATGAACCAGGTGCCGCTGACGCGCTGCTCGTACGCGCCTTATGCCCGCGCGATGGTGCGCATCTGCCGCGAGGAAAGTTTCCACCAGCGCCAGGGTTTTGACGCGCTGCTGACGATGATGCGCGACGGCACCGAGGCCCAGCGCACGATGGTGCAGGACGCGGTGAACCGCTGGTGGTGGCCGTCGCTGATGATGTTCGGCCCGCCCGATGGCCAGAGCGTGCATGGCGCGCAATCGGCGCGCTGGGGCATCAAGCGCATCAGCAACGACGATCTGCGGCAGAAATTTGTCGACGCCTGCGTCGAGCAGACCAAGGTGCTCGGCGTGGCCTTGCCCGACCCGGCCTTGCAGTGGAACGAAGGCCGCGGCCAGCACGACTTTGGCGCCATCGATTGGGACGAGTTCTGGCGCGTCGTCGGTGGTGACGGGCCGTGCAACAAAGAGCGCTTGTCGGTGCGTGTCAAGGCCTGGAACGACGGCGCCTGGGTGCGTGATGCAGCGCTGGTGCATGCAAAAAAACAGGTGCGCAGCCTGGCGCAAGCGCCAACGCAAGCGCAGGCGCTGAAGGAGCAGGCGGCATGAGACATCCGGTGTCAACCTCCCCCGCCAGTAGCGAGCTTCAGGGCTGCGTTGTGAAGCGCAGGGTCATAGGGTTTGTGGTCGGTCCAGGCGCGCCAGATCACGCCCAGCCAAGCGCGGGCGAGGATGCGTGTG
>JANOKR010000545.1:0-5354 GCA_031419315.1 Betaproteobacteria bacterium | reverse complement strand
CGCGACTTGCGGCCCAGCGGCGTGGTGCGCATCACGACGACGGAGAGCATTGGAATTCGATTTCTCGGACCCATTGCGCGTGCCTGCCGCGAGCGCTATCCCGACATCACCTTGCACGTCACCACGGCCAACGAGATCCACAGCCTGTCCAGACGCGATGCAGACATCGCCCTGCGCGTGTCGACACGGCCGCCCGAGGATTTGATCGGCAAGCGCATTGCGACCCTGGCCCATGCCGTATATGGCGCCAAGCGCTACCTGCGGCGAACACGCCACGTTCAGGACTTGCGCGAACATGACTGGATCGCTCTGGACGACTCGATGAGCCGGCAGGTCTCGCTCAAGTGGTTGGCCAAGATCTCACCGTTGGAGCGGGCCGTCCTGCGCACCAACAGTTTTGTCGGTGTGCAAGGTGCCTGCGTTGAAGGGCTGGGGCTGGCCGTATTGCCGTGTTTCATGGGCGACAGCCAAGCCTCGCTCGAGCGTGTGACCGGGACGCTGGACGACTGCAAGAACGAGCTCTGGATATTGATGCACCTGGATCTGCGCGACACCGTGCGTGTCAAGACCGTCTATCAGGTCATGCTCGAAGAGGTTGGCAAAGCGTCGTCGTTGTTCGCCGGCGCAGCGGTGTGAGACTTCATGGCCGGCTGCAATCAACCGTCAACCTAAACTGGCCCGCGACAATCAAATGTCCGGCATCATCAACTCGCCGCGACACGGTTCTCATCCAGATTGTCGCGCGCCCCTCATCAGGATTGACGCGCCACACGCGCTGCCGGGCCACGGTGCCACCTGGGCTGACACGCCGGCGTGATGGGGTCGAACTGCATCACGCAGGGTCGCTGCAATCCAGCGTTTGCGGCCGGTTTGCGGCCGGTTTACGGCCCACTTGCCGCACCCGAAAAGCCAACACCAAGCCGCCGACGCACGCCCGTCGCGGCACGCCGAGCTTGCAACCGAAGGTGATGAAACTAGTTTTTCTACAATCCAGAATTGCGTCGACAACTGAGGTTTCTACCGAGGCACTCCAGGGATAGCCTTGGTAAATTTAAGTTGAATCGTAGTTTTACTACAGATACTTCACCCATCTTGCTAGGGTGAGGCCCTGAGCAACACCAAGCGACTGGCGGGCTATAGTCGCCGCCTTCGGGTGGACCCGAACAAAGCGCAGCCCACGGGGCCGCGACTGTCACAAGCACAAGCGACTCGATCACGTCAAACAGGGCGTCGGGCGACCGGAGGAAGCAAGTGGATTTTGCCTCGCAGCAACGCAACCCCGGCCGGCATGTGATGGGCTTGGGGATCGTGATCGCCCTGCACCTGGTGCTGGGCTGGGCGCTGATGTCCGGACTGGCCCAGCGCATGATCGAGGTCGTCAAGGCGCCGATCGAGACGAAGATCATCGAAGAGGTCAAGCCGCCGCCGCCGCCGCCGCCGGAAAACCTGCCGCCGCCGCCCAAATTTGCGCCGCCTCCGCCGAGCTTCGTGCCGCCGCCCGAGGTGGTGGTCAACCCGCCGCCTACACCCGCACCAACGATCACGACGACCACCGTGGTGCCGCCGCCAGCGCCGGTGCGCATCGCGCCGCCGCCGACCGCAATCCAGGCGCCTGCGGCACCACCGGCACCGCCGCGGGCTGCAGCGCGGCCGGCAATCGGCAACGTCTCGGCGTGCGCTCCCAAGGACGAGGACTACCCGCCCGCAGCGGTGCGCGCCGAAGCCACCGGGACGACCAAAATCCGCTTCACGGTTGATGCCGCGGGCAAGCTGGCCAGCGCCGAAGTTGTCAAGTCGGCCGGGCCGTCGCGTGAACACCGCGCGCTCGATCGCGTCGCGCAACAAAAGCTCAGCGATTGCAAGTTCACGCCAGGCGTCGACGAAAACGGCAAGGCCATTGGCGGCAGCTTCGATGTCGAGTATGTCTGGAAGCTCAACTAACGTTCCTTGCCCCTGCCACCCCATCCGTTCTTTGCTTTTTTTCAGCGCCCGCAGCCGCGATCAGCGCCCTATTTCCTGGAGGCCCCATGTCCCTGAATACCGTTGTGCGCGCGTCGTTTGCGGCTGCGCTGATTGCCGCAGTCTCGATCGCCGCCACCGTGCCGCTGCCCACCTGGGCGCAAGCCGCGTCCGCCCCTGGCGCCGCGGCGTCGCCCGCTGCGGCAGCACCTGCCGCGGGGCCGATCGCCGGCGCCGTGACCGAAGAGGCGGTTGACAACCCCTACGGCCTGAAGACCCTGTTGACCAAGGGCGACTCGGTCGCCCACGCCACGCTGGCGATCATGACGATCATGTCGCTGGGCAGCTGGTACGTCATCTTCACCAAGCTCTTCGAGCAGCGCTCGATGCTCAAGAGCGCCAAGACCTCGGCCGAAAAATTCTGGAAAGCCGGCTCGGTGAGTGCCGGCGTCGGCGTGCTCGAGCAAGGCTCGGCGTTCCGCTTCATCGCCGAGCAAGGCATCAAGGCCAGCGAGCACCACGAAGGCACGATGGTCGAGTCGATCGACAAACACACCTGGATCAGCATGTCGGTCGACCGCGCGGTGGGCAATGTCAACAACCGCCTGCAGGACGGCATGGCGGTGCTGGCCACGGTCGGCTCGACAGCGCCTTTTGTCGGCCTCTTCGGCACTGTCTGGGGCATCTACAACGCCCTCGTCAAGATCGGCATCAGCGGCCAGGCTTCGATCGACAAGGTCGCGGGCCCGGTTGGCGAGGCGCTGATCATGACGGCCATCGGCCTGGCCGTCGCGGTGCCTGCTGTGATGGGCTACAACTGGCTGCTGCGTCGCAACAAGGCGGTGATGGACCAGACCCGGGCTTTTGCTGGCGACCTGCACAACGTGCTCATCGCGGGCAAGCGTTGATCGCTGGCGGAGTCACGACTCGCCCCGGCGCCCGCCGCAACACCTGCACCCCCGACCGCCAGGAGTCCCCGCCATGGCCATGAACGTAGGCTCCTCGTCAGACGACGGCGAGCCCCAGCTCAACAACACCATCAACACCACGCCGCTGGTCGACGTGATGCTGGTGCTGCTGATCATCTTCCTGATCACGATTCCGGTGGTCACGCAGACGATCAAGCTTGAGTTGCCCAAAGAACGCAATCTGCCGACGCAGACCAAGCCCGAAAATATCGTCATCGCCGTCAACCGCGAAGGCGAGGTGCACTGGGGCCTGGAGCGCATTCGGGACAACGAAACGCTGGTCAAGCGGCTCAAGATCGAAGCGGTCAAGGAGCCGCAGCCCGAAGTCCACATCCGCGGCGACAGCGAAGTGCGCTACGAGTCGGTCGGCCGGGTCGTCGTGGCCTGCCAGCGCGCCGGTATCTTCAAGGTCGGTTTCATCACCGAACCACCCGCCGGCATGAGCCAGCGGCTGAACTAGAGGCTCATGTCATGGCAATGAATGTCGGATCGTCCGGCGATGGGGACAGCGAACCCGAAGTCATGATGGACATCAATACGACGCCGCTGATCGACGTGATGCTGGTGTTGCTGATCATGTTCATCATCACGATCCCGATCCAGACCCACGCCGTGAAGATGAACATGCCAGTGCCGAACAACGCCGCGCCACCGCCAAAGCCGCCGGAGATCATCCGCATCGACGTCGATTTTGACGGCACGATCGGCTGGAACGGCGAGATCATCGCCGACCGCAATACGCTCGAAGCACGTTTGCAGCTGGTCGCTGCGCAAGCCGACCAGCCCGAGGTCCACCTGCGGCCCAACAAACTCGTTACCTACAAATACGTCGCGATGATCATGGCCTCGGCGCAGCGCCTGGGGGTCACCAAGATCGGCATCGTTGGCAACGAACAGTTCCTTTGATCGTTGGTGGTCTCAAGCAACTGTGGCTTCGCGACTTTGTTTGACCCTTCGCGGGGCGGCCGGCTTTGGCCGGCCTCGGGGCACTGAAATTGGTCTGGATCAGGCTTGAGATGGATGAGAGATGGCAACGACGATGAACAAGCTCCCCGCGCTGATCCTGGTGGTTTCGATGGGGCTGGCCGCCGCCTCGATCGGCAACGCGCAGGCCCAGGGCGTGCGTGCCGAGGTCGGGCGTCCGCTGCAACAGGCCGGTGATCTGCTGCGCGGCGGCAAGGCCAAGGAAGCGCTGGCCAAGGTCCGCGAGGCCGATGCAGTAGCCGGCAAAACTGCTGCCGAGCAGTTGATGATCGACCGCATGAAAGGCGCCGCGGCGCAGCGGGCGGGTGAATCCGGCACCGCGATTGCGGCCTTCGAGGCGGTGTTCAACAGCGGCAAGCTCGCCGGTGCAGAGCAGGCGCAGATCGCCGAAAGCCTGGCGTTCGCCTATTCACAGCAGAAAGACTGGGCCCGGACCGGCCAGTGGATCCAGCGTGCGCAGGCCGCCGGCAGCAGCAGCGCGCAACTCAAGCAGCTTCAGGCTTATGTGCAGGGCCAGAGTGGCGACTACGCGTCGATCGCGCGCGAAAGCGCGGCGGCGGTCTCGGCCGCCGAACAAGGCGGCCGCAAGCCCGACGAAGGTGACCTGCTGCGCCTGGCCGATGCGCAGCAACGCACCGGCAATATGGTCGGTTACGGCAGCACGCTGGAAAAACTGCTCGCCCACTATCCGAAGAAGGACTACTGGAATGCCTACCTCGGCCGGCTGCCGCGCAAGGCCGGTTTCGCCGACCGTTTTGCGCTGGACGTGCTGCGCCTGCGGCTGGCCAGCGGCACGCTGAGCAAGACCGAAGACTTCATGGAAATGGCGCAGTTGGCGATCCAGGCCGGCCTGCCCACCGAAGGCGTGCGCATCGTCGAGCAGGGGTTCAAATCAGGCGCCCTGGGCACCGGTACAGAAGCCGACCGCCACAAGCGCCTGCGTGACCTCGCGGTCAAACGCGAGGTCGAAACCAAAGCCGCGATCGCGGCGCAGGCCGCCGACGCCGAAGCCCAGAAGGATGGCAACGCACTGGTCAAGGTCGGGTATGCCTATGTCTCGCTGGGCGAGGCTGACAAGGGCATCAAGCTGATCGAACAGGGCATTGCCAAGGGTGGCCTGATCAAGCCCGAAGATGCCAAGCTGCGGCTGGGCATGGCCATGCTGCCAAAAAGTCGCGCCAAAGCGGTGCAGACTTTGCGCAGCGTTGGTGGCAACGAAGGTGCTGCCGAACTGGCGCGCCTGTGGACGGTGGTCAGCAACTGACCTGCGGCAATTCGGCGCCGCAGCCCAGCCGGCAGCGTTAGCCCGTCTTTCTCAACTGGGCACCGACAGCACCGTTAAGTTGTTGATTTGATTTGCGCGAGACCCGAAGGTCTCCACTACAGCGCGGGTTCGGCTGCCTTCGTTGCGACCAGCGCGGCCGTGATCTTCGGCGGCGGCTG
>JANOKR010000544.1:0-8784 GCA_031419315.1 Betaproteobacteria bacterium | reverse complement strand
TTGAAGCGGTCGGCGTCGCCGCGCCCGCGCAGCGTCTCGATGAGCGAGAACGCCGTGATACCGCCGTCGAGGCCGCTGAAAGTGCCGCGGTCAGGGCCGGTGATGTCCCACTGCATGCCGAGGTTGGCGCCGAACAGCGTGTCGTTGCCCGCGCCGCCGACGATCGTCACCTCGTCGATCAGCATCACCTCGTCGAGGCTGAAGCTGTCGTTGCCGCCCAGGCCGTCGAGCACGATGCTCTTGACGCCGTTGGCGGCGCTGCCGAACGAGTGCGCGACGCCGTCGACAGCGAGGTCGAGCAGCAGGCCGTCGTCGTCTGCCAGGCCGGTCTTGGTGACCACCGCGGTGTCGTCGCCCGTGGTCAGCGTGCCCGTGAGTACGCCGTCGCTGTAGGTCAGCAGCGCGCCAGAGAAACTGGCCGGCAGCGTGGCCAAAATGTTATCGATGCCGGTGCCGGTGTCGAGCGTCAGCGAGCCGGTCGGAATCGCGAACGTAAACAGGCTCGGGCCGCTGCTGAAGGTGACGCCGGCGAAGCTCACGGCCAGGCCAGCACCGGAGGCGACGACCGTCATGTCGCGGTCGAACAGCGTGCCGGTGATGACACGGTGCGTATCGTTGCCACTGCGCGGGTCGTACAGATCCATGCCGGCGTAGTTGATGCCGGAGAAGGTGCCGGCCGCGTCGGCCGCGACCGGCTGCAAGGCCGACAGCGCACCGGCAGAGTCCCGCGCCATGCCGTCCAGCCCGCCAGTGCCGCCGCTGACGGTGCCGGAGACGCTGCCGCCGGCAAAGACGACGAACGCGTCGTTCGTCGCGTTCTGCCCGGTCAGGTTCTCGAAGCCCACAAACGCCGTGTCGTCCACGTTGCCGGAATTGGCGCCCGTGATGGACCACGCCGTCTGGTCGAAGCTCGGCAACGGGCCGACCAGCGTGTCGGGCGAAGGCGCATTGCTGCCCACCACATTGGTGATGCGCGAGAACGGCACCGTCAAACCAGTCGCAGCGCCGGTTTGCAAGTTGACCGTGACGGCGGCGCCGCGGGTCGAATAGTCGAGCGAGTTGACCGTGGGGGCTTCGATATCGAACGCACCGCCGTCGATCACACCTGTCAGCGCGCCGCTGGCGCCGATCTTGAACTCATCGTCCTCACTGCCGCCGGAGAGGTTCTCGATGCCGATGAAGGCGCGGGCGCTGCCGGCGATGGCGTTCAGCGAGCCGGCCCCGGCGCCCGACAGCACCCATTTGTTGTCAGCGTCGAACCCGACCAGGGTGTCGGTGCCGGCGCCACCGGCAATTTCAACGCTGACCGAGTCGGCGCTGGTGAGCGTGAATACGTCGGCGGCGTTGCCGCCGCTGATCTTTTCCATCGCGACGAAGTTGGCGAAGCCGCTGGCCGCACCCTCGTTGACGCTGCCGGCGTCGGTGCCGGTCACGTTCCAGGCGTTGGCACTGGCGGGCCCGACCAACTGGTCGTCGCCGTTGCCACCGTCGATCGTACCGATGATCGAGCCGGCAGCCTGCAGGTTGAAGGTGTCGACGCCGCTGCGGCCGGTCAGGTTCTCTACGCCGCTGAAAGCATTGATGCCGGTGGCCGAGCCGGCGCCGGCGCCGCTGATCGTCCAGGCGGTAACCGCGTCCGGCCCGATCAGGGTGTCGCTGCCGTCACCGCCGACCAGCATCAGAGAGATGCCGAGATCGTCGACGGTGAAGCGGTCGTTGCCGGCCTTGCCGTCGACCGTCAGACCCAGGACGCCGACCGTCGCATCACCGAGCGTGATCTTGGTCAGCACCGAGGCGTCGTCAATGTAGGTCAGGTCGACGATGACGCCGCCGTTGACCGACGCTGCGGCAGACACCAGTTCGACGCTCACGACATCGTCGGTGCCCGCGAAGTTGACCGTGTAGATGCCGGCGGCACCTGCCACCGAGGGGTCGGCCGACAGCAGCAGCCGCGGCTCCATCGTTTCAAGCAGCAGCTTGCGTCGGGGTGGCGCCTTGACTTGCCGTTGGCGCGCTGTGCGAGCCTGGGTCAGACGGGACGCGAGCTGCTGGATCCACTTCATGATGCTTCCTCAAGAAATTTTTTTTGTTGTGGCCGGCGGCGGACAAGTCCCGCACGGCGCCGGGCAGAACATACCCTGCCGAACAAGTGACGTCACCGTTACTTACGATGCCCCGCCCAGGATTTCGGAGTCCAAAAGCCCGTTGAGAGCCTCCACCCCCCTGAATTAGGGGGGTCTTCGGATCGAAGGCCCACCGCGGTCGCCGGCGATCGTGCCCACCACGCAGGCGCAGCGTTCACCGCGAGCGACGCGACAGACTACCGATCAAATATGTCGTTCGTACCGTCACTGTTGTCCCCGCGTGCCCCTGCTGTGCGCATCTATCATGACGACGATCGACTGAGTCGGGCCGCGACCCGATCGTCAACACGCCGCGGCACCAACCGACGCCAGCGCCAGTCGGCCACCCCGACCCCGCATCGGAGACTGTATGAATGAAGCCAAGGCGGTTCTCGTGATCGGTGCCGGCGACGCCACCGGCGGCGCCATTGCGCGGCGTTTTGCGCGCGAGGGGTATATCGCCTGCGTCACCCGTCGCAGCGCCGACAAGCTGGCGCCGCTGGTTGACCAGATCCGTGCCGAAGGCGGCCAGGCCCACGGCTTTGCCAGCGATGCGCGCAAGGAAGAAGACATGGTCGCGCTGGTCGCGAAGATCGAGCGCGAGATCGCGCCGATCGACGTGGCGGTGTTCAACATCGGCGCCAACGTGCGCTTTGGCATCACCGAGACCACCTCGCGGGTCTACACCAAGGTCTGGGAGATGGCCTGCTTTGGCGGCTTCCTGATGGGGCGCGAGGCGGCCAAGGTCATGCTGCCACGCGGCCGCGGCACGATCATCTTCACCGGCGCGACGGCCAGCGTGCGCGGCCGCGAGGGCTTTGCCGCTTTTGCCGGCGCCAAACATGCGCTGCGCGCACTGGCCCAAAGCATGGCGCGCGAGTTGTGGCCCAAAGGCATCCATGTCGCGCACACGATCATCGACGGCGCCATCGACACCGAGTTCATCCGCAGCAATTTCCCCGAGCGCTACGCGCTGAAGGTCCAGCAAGGCATCCTGAGCCCGGAGCACATCGCCGACGCCTACTGGCAGATCCACTGCCAGCCGCGCGACACCTGGACCCACGAGACCGAACTGCGCCCCTGGATCGAAAGCTGGTGACCGCGATGAACGCCACCCACGCTGTTAACGCGCAGTTTCTTTTTGACTTCGGCAGCCCCAACGCCTACCTCTGCCACCGGCTGATCCCGGCCATCGAAGCGCGCACCGGCAGCCGCGTCGAGTACCTGCCGATTCTGCTTGGCGGGCTGTTCAAGCTGGCCAACAACCGCTCGCCGGTCGAAGCTTATGCAGCGATCCCGAACAAGCTCGCCTACGAGCGGCTGGAGATGCAGCGCTTCGTCAGCCGGCATGGCCTGAAGGCGTTCAGATTCAACCCGAACTTCCCGCTGAATACGCTGCAACTCATGCGCGGCGCGGTGGCGGCGCAGCAGCTGGATTGTTTCGAGCGTTACGTCGACCTTGTCTTTGTGGCGATGTGGGAACGCGGGCTGAAGGTGGACGACCCGGCGGTCATCGCCACCGCGCTCGCCGAAGGCGGCCTCGATGCCCAGCGGCTTATGCAGACCGCGCAAGAGCCCGACGTCAAGGCCCGGCTGATGGCCAACACCCAGGCCGCTCATGACCGCGGCGCGTTCGGTTCGCCGACCTTCTTTGTTGGCGACGAGATGTACTTCGGCAAGGATCGGCTGCGCGAGGTCGAATCCGAGATCGTTGCGCGCCGCGGCAGAGACCCGCTGCAGGATTGACCGCGGCGTCGACCAGCGCAGCCAGCGTCGGCAGACATCACAATCAAGGCCCACGGCCCGGGGTTATTGACCATGATCCAAAAACTGCACCACAACGCCTACCGCTGCCGCGACTCCGAAGAGACGCGCCGGTTCTACGAAGATTTCCTCGGCCTGCCGCTGGTCGAGACGATCGAGATCGGCCAGAGCAAGACCGGGCGTCGCACCAACACGCTGCACACTTTTTACCGGCTCGACGACGGCTCGCATCTGGCGTTTTTTGAGTCCCCGGAAATGCCATTCGACTTCAAGCCGCAGCATGACTACGACCTGCACATCGCGCTCGAAGTTGGCGCCGAGGTCTTGCAGCCGATGTTGGCCAAGGGCCGCGAACAGGGGATCGAAGTCCGCGGCCCGTCGGACCACGGCATGATCGATTCGATCTACTTCCGCGACCCCAACGGTTATGTCATCGAGCTCTGCGCCAAGCGTGCCGACCACGACGAGTTGATGGACCCGGCCCACAACGGCGCGCGCGCCAAGTTGCAGCGCTGGACGGCTGCCAAGTCCGTCGTCGCAGCCGGCTGAGATGACGGCCCAAGCCGGTCACCCACGTCCATGCATCACACCAGCAGCACCGCCGACACCGCCTACACCGACCTGCGCGACGCGGTGCGCGCGCTGTGCGCCGGCTTCCCCGCGGAGTACCACCGCGGCATCGACGCGCAACGCGGCTACCCCGAAGACTTCGTCAATGCGCTGACCAAAGCCGGCTGGCTGGCGGCGCTGATCCCGCAGGAATTTGGCGGCTCCGGCCTGGGCCTGGCCGAAGCTTCGGTGATCATGGAAGAGATCAACCGCAGCGGCGGCAATGCCGGCGCCTGCCACGGCCAGATGTACAACATGGGCACCTTGTTGCGGCATGGTTCGGTGGCGCAGAAGCAGCACTACCTGCCGCTGATCGCCAGCGGTGAATTGCGCTTGCAGTCGATGGCCGTGACCGAGCCGAGCACCGGCACCGACACCACCAAGATCAAGACGACTGCCGTGCGTTTGAGCGGGCCGCGTGGCGACCGCTACGTGGTCAATGGCCAGAAGGTCTGGATCTCGCGTGTGCAGCATTCCGACCTGATGATCCTGCTCGCGCGCACGACGCCGCTGGCCGAGGTGACTAAAAAATCCGAAGGCCTGTCGATCTTCATCGTCGACCTGCGAGAAGCCATCGGCAAAGGCATGACGGTGCGGCCGATCGCGAACATGGTCAATCACGAAACCAATGAGCTGTTTTTCGAGAACCTCGAGATCCCGGCCGAGAACCTGATCGGCACCGAGGGCCAGGGCTTCAGATACATCCTCGACGGCCTCAACGCCGAGCGCACCCTGATCGCTGCCGAATGCATCGGCGACGGCCGCTGGTTCATCGACCGCGTGAGTGCCTATGTCAAGGACCGGGTGGTCTTCGGCCGCCCGATCGGGCAGAACCAGGGCGTGCAATTCCCGATCGCCGAAGCGTTTATCGAAGTCGAGGCCGCCGACCTGATGCGCTGGCAAGCCTGCCGGCTCTTCGATGCCCACCAACCCTGCGGCACGCAAGCGAATATGGCCAAATACCTGGCCGCCAAGGCCTCGTGGGAAGCCGCGAATGCAGCAATCCAGTTCCACGGCGGTTTTGGTTTTGCCTGCGAATACGATGTCGAGCGCAAATTCCGCGAGACGCGGCTGTACCAGGTGGCTCCGATCTCGACGAACCTGATCCTGAGCTACGTTGCCGAGCATGTGCTCGGGCTGCCGCGGTCGTTTTGACGCGGTTGCTGAAGTGGTTGCTCAAGCACTTGCTGAAACGCTTGTGATGACACGCTAGTTGGTTCAGTCCAGTCCAGTCCAGGCCCGCACGATGCACCCGCCCCACCCCGAAGCCCAACTCGCCACCTACGCCGCAACGCTGCAGTTCAGCGATGTGCCCAGCGCCGTGGTGCGCCGCGCCGAAGATCTTTTGCTCGACTGGATCGGATCAGCGCTCGCCGGCAAGGGCGCGCGGCCGGTGGAGGCGATCGCCAAGTTCATGGCCAGCCAGGGGCCGCGTGAACCACACGGCGGGCCGGCGGAGATCCTGATTCACCGCCGTGGCAGCAGCCCGCTGGTGGCGGCGGCGATCAACGCTGCGGCTTCGCATGTCGCCGAGCAGGACGATGTCCACAACGGCTCGGTATTTCACCCTGGCGCGGTCGTCTTCCCGGCGGCGCTTGCAGCCGCGCAGAGCCTGGGCCGGTCGGGGCGCGACCTGCTGCTCGCTTCGATCGTTGGCTACGAGGTTGGCATCCGGGTTGGTGAATTTCTCGGCCGCTCGCATTACAAGATCTTCCACACCACCGGCACCGCGGGCACGCTGGCCGCTGCTGCCGCGGTGGGTTCGTTGCTGCGGCTGGATGCCGAGCAGATGCTCAACGCGTTCGGCTCGGCTGGCACGCAGTCGGCCGGGCTGTGGGAATTTTTGCGCGATGCGGCGGACTCCAAGCAGTTGCACACGGCGCACGCCGCCGGCGCCGGATTGACTGCCGCGTATCTCGCCGCCGACGGCTACACCGGCGCGCGCCACATCCTCACCGGCGCGCAAGGCCTGGCTGCCGGCATGTCGAGCGACGCCGATCCCGACCGGCTGACCGCGGGCTTGGGGCGCCGCTGGGCCACCGCCGAGACTTCGTTCAAATTCCACGCCGCGTGCCGCCACACCCATCCCGCCGCCGACGCACTGTTGGCCGTGATGCAGACACATCAACTGCAAGCCGGCGACCTGGCCAACGTGACGGCGCAGGTGCACCAGGGTGCGATCGACGTGCTCGGCCCGGTGACCGACCCGCAGACCGTACACCAGTCGAAATTTTCGATGGGCACGGTGCTGGCGATGATCGCGCTGCACGGCCGTGCCGGCCTGGCGGAGTTCGATGCCCACTACCGCGACGCGGCGACGATCGATTTCCGCGGCCGCGTGCAGATGCAGCTCGACGCCGAAGTCGACGCGGCCTACCCTGGCCGCTGGATCGGCAAGGTCGAGGTCCACACCCACGACGGCCGGCGCTTTGCCGGCCGCGTCGACGAGCCCAAGGGCGACCCCGGCAATACGCTGAGCCGCAGCGAGATCGAAGACAAGGCGCTGCGGTTGGCGTTGTATGCAGGGGGTGCCACCGATACCGAGATGCGCGTGGTAATCGACAAGGTCTGGTCACTTGCAGAGGCCACCACCGTGCCGCAGTTTTTGTGTTGAAAGCACGGCGCCGGCCGCGAGGCGCTGCGTTTTGGCCAGCAGAAGATCAACCTGTACCGGCGTGGCGCAGCGCATCCGCTCGGTGTATGGGCGCGACCCGGATCTGAACCTGATCGAGATTTCTGAGCTGATCTGAATTGGCGCAGCCTGCCCCGCGCCACAACCCGGTGGAGACCAAACCATGACCGCTCGACCCTCACTGATGAAGACCCTGTTTGCCGCTTTGGTGATGCTCGCCGCGACCCACAGTGCGGCGCAAACCTACCCGAACCGGACCATCACCCTGGTCGTGCCCTTTGCCGCCGGCGGGCCGACCGACGTCGTCGCGCGTGCGTTGGCCGCAGCGATGACCAGTTCGCTCGGGCAGTCGGTGGTCGTCGAGAACAGGCTTGGCGCTGGCGGCACGATCGCTGCGGGCTCGGTGGCCAGGGCCACACCCGATGGCTACACCTACCTCATCCACCACAACGGCATGGCCACCGCGGTCGGCCTGTACCGCCGGCTGGCCTACAACCCGCTGACCGACTTCGAATATGTCGGCCAGGTGATCGACGTGCCGATGACCCTGCTCGCGCGCAAGGACCTGCCGCCGACCACACCACAAGAGCTGCTGAGTTACGTCAAGGCCAATGCCAGCAAGCTGAACCTGGCGCACGCCGGCCTGGGCGCGGTGTCGCAACTCTGCGGCATGCTGTTCCAGTCGATGCTCGGTGCGAACCTGACCACGGTGCCCTACCAGGGCACCGCACCGGCGCTGAATGCGCTGCTCGGCGGCCAGGTCGATCTGCTGTGTGACCAGACCACGCAGACCCTGCCGCACATTCGCGCCGGCAGCGTCAAGCTGTATGGCGTGACGACCCGCGAGCGCATCAAGTCACTGCCGAACACACCGACCCTTGACGAGTCCGGCCTGAAGGGATTCGAGGTCGTCGTCTGGCATGGCATCTACGCGCCCAAGGGCACCCCGGCCGCCGCCACCGAGCGTTTTGGCGTCGCGCTGCGCGCCGCACTCAAGGAGCCGGTGATCATCGCGCGCATGGCCGAGATGGGCGCCGAGATCGTGCCCGAAGCCAAACAGACGCCCGAGGGCCTGCGCAACTGGCTCAAGCCGGAAATCGACAAATGGGGGGCCTTGATTCGCGCCGCCGGCACGTACGCGGATTGAGCCGATTGAACCGATTGAGCCAAGGAAAATCCATGAACCAGGACCTGTTCGACGCAGGATTGAAGACACGCCGCGAAGTGCTCGGTGCCGACTATGTCGATGCCGCGATCAAGACTGCCGACGACTTCAACCGCCCGCTGCAGGAGCTGGTCACGCAGTACGCGTGGGGCGAAATCTGGAACCGCCCGGGGCTGGACCGCAAGACGCGCAGCCTGCTCAACCTGGCGATGATCACCGCGCTGAACCGCCCGCACGAGCTGAAGCTGCATCTGCGCGGTGCCATCACCAATGGCGTCAGCAAGGACGAGATTCGCGAAGTGTTTTTGCAGACCGCGGTCTACTGCGGCGTCCCGGCGGCGATCGACAGTTTCCGCGTGGCCAAGGAAGTTTTTGCAGAGCTGGGGATTTGATGCCCGCGCTGCATCCAGCGGCAACCCGCCTGCGGCACGCCATGGTCGCCGCGGCCACCGTGATCCCACTGATCGCCGCCACCGCGATCGCCCAGACCC
>JANOKR010000543.1:0-5673 GCA_031419315.1 Betaproteobacteria bacterium | reverse complement strand
GCGGTCGTCGCCAGTTACCCAGAAAGAATCCAGCAACTGCTGGGCTACAACATCCACCCGCCGTTCATGGGCCACGTCAATGGCACACACCCGAACCGGGTGCTGATGCAACCTTCGTCGGCAACGAACCCGAACCCGAACCCGAAAGCACAACATGAGTGAAGCCTACATCTACGAGCACCTGCGCACGCCGCGCGGCAAGGGCAAAAAAGACGGCTCGTTGCACCAGGCGGCGCCGGTGTGGCTGCTGCGCACGCTGCTGCAATCGATGCAGCAGCGGCTGGACCTGGACACCTCGCTCGTCGACGACGTCGTGCTCGGCTGCGTCACGCCGGTGGGCGAGCAGGGCGCCGATATCGCACGCACGGCGGTGCTCGATGCCGAGTGGGACGAACGCTGCGCCGGGGTCACCCAGAGCCGCTTCTGCGCCAGCGGTCTGGAGTCGATCAATATCGCCGCGGCCAAGGTCAGGAGCGGCTGGGAAGACCTGGTCGTCGCCGGTGGTGTCGAGAGCATGAGCCGCTGGCCGATGGGCAGCGATGGTGGCGCCTGGTTCATGGACCCGCGTGTGAATGCCAAGCTCGGCTTCGTGCCGCAGGGCGTGGGTGCCGACCTGATCGCAACGATCGAAGGCTGGGGCCGCAGCGATGTTGACAACTTCGCGCTGCGCTCTCACCAGCTTGCCGCCGCCGCACGCGCTGCCGGCCATTTCAAACGTTCGGTGGTGCCGGTGCTCGATATCGCCGGCCTGACGATGTTGGCTGAGGACGAGACGATCCGCCCGAACGCTTCGCTCGAATCGCTGGCCAAGCTCGAGGCGTCTTTTGCGATGATGGGCAAGATGGGGTTCGATGCGACCGCGCTGCGCAAATACACGACCGTCGAGCGCATCGAGCATATGCACCACGCCGGCAATTCGTCGGGCATCGTCGATGGTGCGGCGCTGATGCTCGTCGGCTCCAAAGCAGGTGGCAGCAAAGCCGGGCTCAAACCCCGGGCACGCATTCGCGCCGCCGCGGTCATCGGCAGCGAGCCGACGATCATGCTCACCGGGCCGGCACCGGCCTGCGTCAAAGCACTTGGCAAAGCGGGCATGCACGCGCGTGATATCGACCTCTGGGAAATCAACGAAGCCTTTGCGGTGGTGCCGATGAAGGCGGCACGTGACCTGGGTATCGAGATCGACCGTGTCAACGTCAACGGCGGCTCGATCGCGATGGGGCACCCGCTCGGCGCCACCGGCTGCATCATCCTGGGCACCTTGCTCGATGAACTCGAACGCCGCGGCTTGAGCACCGGCTGCGCGACGCTGTGTGTCGGCGGCGGCATGGGCATCGCCACGATTATCGAGAGGGTTTGACCATGAACAGCGCGATCACGATCGAAGTCGGCAGTGACGGCATTGCCGTGGCGACGATGAACCTCGCCGGCCGGCCAATGAATGTGGTCAACGACGAGCTGATGGTGGGCATCACCGAAGCCATCGACAGGCTCGCTGAGCCTGCGGTCAAGGGTCTGGTGCTGACTTCAGGCAAGACCGATTTTTGTGCCGGCGGCGATATCGACAGGATGTCGAAATGGATCACGCCGCAGCAGCCGTTTGATGCGTCGATGGCGATGAAGGCCGTGCTGCGCAAACTCGAGCTACAAGGCAAACCGGTCGTCGCCGCGATCAACGGCCATGCACTCGGCGGCGGGCTCGAGATCGCGCTCGCCTGCCACGCCCGCATCGTCATCGACGACAAGCGGCTCAAACTCGGCCAGCCCGAGGTCAAGCTCGGCCTGCTGCCCGGTGGCGGCGGCACGGTGCGCCTGCCGCGGCTGGTGGGCATCCAGCAGGCTTTGCAGATCATGGCCGAGGGAGCAGATATCAGCCCGGCCAAAGCGCTGGCGATGGGCCTGGTGACGGCGCTCGCCAAGGACAAAGATGACTTGGCTGCGCAGGCCCGTGCCTGGTGCTTGGCGAACCCAAAAGCCAAACAGCCCTGGGATCTGCCGAAGTTCCGCTTCCCCGGCGGCGATTCACGCGCACCTGCGGTGGCGCAGATGTTCAGCGTGGCACCAGCGTTGGCGTCGGCCAGGAGTTACGGCAACTACCCGGCAGTGCAGCACATCATGAGCAGCGTCTTCGAAGGCGGCCTGCTCGACTTTGAAGCGGCGAGTGTTGTCGAGTCACGTTACTTTGCCGCCTGCTCGATGAGCGCTGCTTCACGCAACATGATCGGCACGCTGTGGTACCAGTTGAACGCGATCAAGAAAGGCGCTTCGCGTCCCAAGCTCGCGGCCGATAGCGCGCCGAGAACGGTCAAGAAGCTCGGCATCCTCGGCGCCGGCATGATGGGCGCGGGCATCGCTTATGTGTCGGCCAAGGTCGGCATCGACGTGGTGCTGCTCGACACCAGCAGCGAAGCGGCAGAGCGCGGCAAGGCCTATTCACAGACCCTGCTCGACAAAGCCATAAAACGCGGCCGCTCGACCGTCGAAAAACGTGATGTGCTGCTGGCGCACATCCAGCCGACGACGAACTACGACGATCTTGCTGCCTGCGACCTGCTCATCGAAGCCGTCTTCGAAGACCGCGCGATCAAGGCCGATGTGACCCGGCGCACCGAAGCCGTGATCGGCGCCGACGTCGTCTTTGCATCGAATACCTCGACGCTGCCGATCAGCGGCCTGGCGCAGGCCAGCCAGCGGCCGGCACAGTTCATCGGCCTGCACTTCTTCTCGCCGGTGGACAAGATGCCGCTGGTCGAGATCATCGTCGGCAAAGAGACCTCGGACACCACGCTGGCGCTGGCCTTCGACTTGGTCTTGCAGATCGGCAAGACGCCGATCGTGGTCAACGATTCGCGCGGCTTTTATACGAGCCGGGTCTTTGCGACCTACGTCACCGAGGGCATCACGATGCTCAAGGAAGGTGTGCACCCGCGCAGCATCGAAGCGGCAGGCCTGCAAGCCGGCATGCCGATGCCGCCGCTGGCGCTGCAAGACGAGGTCTCGCTGTCGTTGAGCCTGCATGTTGCCGAGCAGACGAAGAAGGATCTGGCCGCCGACGGCAAGACGGTCGACGAACACCCGGGCTTGAGCGTGATCCGACAGATGTGCGAGATCGGCCGCATCGGCAAAAAGGCCGGCAAGGGCTTTTACGATTGGGATGTCGGTGACGACGGCAGTGCTGACGGGAGTGCTGAAGGCAAGGGCAAGACGCTCTGGCCTGAATTGAGCCGGCTGTTCCCGGTGGCCGCCGTTCAACCGACGCAGCGCGAGTTGATCGATCGTTTGATGTTTGCCCAGGCCAATGAAGCCGCGCGCTGTTTTGAAGAAGGCGTGTTGCGCTCGGTGGCCGACGCCAATATCGGCTCGATCTTCGGCTGGGGTTTTGCGCCCTTCGAAGGCGGCGCCTTGCAGTTCATCAACAGCCGCGGCGCGGCAGCATTCGTGAGCCGGGCGCGTGAATTGGCAGCGAAATACGGTGTGCGATTCGAGCCCGCCGCGGTGGTGCAGAAGTTGGCCGCCGAAGGCAGCCAATTCGTCGACGCGTCGATGTAGAAGCTTGAGCGCGCTTTAGCGCAGTTCGTTCAAAAACGCCTTGCGTTCGTCTTCGTCGTCGATGTGATCGGCGAGCTTGCGGTAGAGCTCGCCGAGGCTGCCGGATTCGCTGGTCGCACGTTTGATCAGCAGCTTGGCGAGTGGTCCGACATGCTCGGCAAGCTTCTTTTCCGCGCGCGCCAGCGTGGCCGCATCAAAGCCGCCGGTCGTCGAAGTGTGGGTCGCTGCACCGCTGGTCGAACCGGGGCTGGTCGCTGGTGGCTGGGTATGCGACATGCCGGGGATTGATCCGCCAAGGCTGCTGCCGGTGTCGAGGCGGCGGATGCGTTTGACAAAAGCATCGCGCTCGGCACCTTCGGGGACGTTGTCGGAGAGCTCGGCATAAAACTCGCCGATGCTTTTGGAGTGGCTCGCCGCACGCCGGATGAGCTCGTGCGCGAGCGGTCCGATGGCGCGTGTCAATGAGGCTTCGATCTCGGCCAGGGTCTGCGCCGGCAGGCTTGACGAAAGGGGGTCGAGCAGCTTGGCAGCACCCACCGTGCCGGTGCGCTCGAAGCGCGCGGTCTGCTCGGGTGACAGCGTTTGGTGTGCGTCGTAGCGCGCCGGGGGCACGGCTTCGACCGCAGGCTTGCCGCGGAAAGCGGCCAGCAGTGCAGCGGAAAATTGGTTCGCGGTTTGAAAGCGCTGCTCGGGCTGCTTGGCCAGCGCACGAGCCACGACGGCGTCAAAGGCCGGGCCGATGCTGCGGTCGTGGCTCGACGGCAGGATCGGTTCGGCGTGCAGCACATGGTGCATCACCGCGGCTGGCGAATCAGCCGCAAATGGCGAATGCCCGGTGAGCATTTCGTAGAGGATCACGCCCGCCGCCCAGAGGTCGGCGCGGCCATCGGCCTGCAGGCCTTTGAGCTGCTCGGGTGCCATGTGGGTGGGGGTGCCAAGCACCGATCCGGTCTGCGTCATCGACGAGCTTTCGATGCGCGCGATGCCGAAGTCCATGACCTTGAGCTTGAGCCCGTTGATGACCATCAGGTTGGCCGGCTTGACGTCGCGGTGCACAACACCCTGCTGGTGCGAGTAGTCGAGCGCGATCAACAACTGGCGCGCCAGGCCGTAGGTGTCGATCAGCGGCAGCGGGCCCTTCTTGGCGCGCAGGATCTCGCGCAGGTTGCGGCCTTCGAGATACTCCATCACGATGAAAGCCTGGGTCTCGTCCTCACCGTACTCGTAAACCGCGACGATGCCCGGGTGCTGGAGCCGGCCCGAGGCCTGCGCCTCGCGTTTGAAGCGCGTCACGGCGGCGTCGGACGAGTCCGCCAGGTACTGCGCGCCAATCGTCTTGATCGCCACCCGGCGCTCAATCACAGGGTCGAAGCCCTCGAACACGGTGCCCATCGCACCGGTGCCGATGATCCGCTTGATCAGGTATTTGCCGATGCGCTCCGGCGTGGCTGGTAGATGAACCGCCATCTCAGTTGTCGAGCAGCTTCAGGGCTTTTTGCAGGCTGCGCCGCATGCGGTTGAAAGACGCCGCGAGGACGCCAATTTCGTCGCGGCCGCGGCCCGGGAATTCAGCGACATCGAAGTCGCCGGTGGACACCTTGTCGGCCGCCACCGACATCTTCGAGATCGGCCCGATGATCAGCCAAGACAGCATCAGGTTGAGCACCACAAAGGTCGCCAGGAAGATGCCGCCCAGCGACAGCATGAAGGTATTGAAGGTGCGTTGCGCATTCGCCAGCGGCACCGACATCGGCACCGAGACGACCTGCGCGCCGACGGTTTCCATATGCTTCCAGCCGAAGCCGTTGTTCGGGCCGTAGATCTTGATCATCGACGCCGGTGCTGCCGCCGGCACCGAGTGGCAGGCCAGGCAGGCCGGGTCCTTGATCGTGATCGGGCGGGCGAAAAAAAGCATCCGCCCCGAGGGGGTTTCGCGCTCGCCGGAGATCTCGGTCGCCTTGGTGTCGTTGCGGAATTTTTCGATGATGTCGCTTTCCCATTCGACCGCGCGGTTGCGCGGGTTGGTCGGATTCAGCGTCGCTTCCTTGTAGCCAAAGTCGGGGTATTTGGTGTGCAGAGCGGCGAAAATCTCGGTCGCGGCGTAGGCCGGCACCGACTGCGGCA
>JANOKR010000542.1:0-2673 GCA_031419315.1 Betaproteobacteria bacterium | reverse complement strand
GTTAGGCCAGACCGGGCCGCTGGCACAGGCGGCGGGCCACGATTTGAACTACATCGCCTTGACCGGTGTGCTCGATGCCATCGGGCCGGCAGGCAGCGGCTCGATCCCGCCGCTGAAC
Organism: Betaproteobacteria bacterium; assembly: GCA_031419315.1. Lineage (GTDB taxonomy): Bacteria > Pseudomonadota > Gammaproteobacteria > Burkholderiales > Burkholderiaceae_C > Rubrivivax. The sequence goes on along the minus strand of JANOKR010000542.1, from coordinate 2,555 downwards.
CTGGTCGGCGACTACGGCGGCGGCGCGCTGTACCTGGCCTTTGGTGTGATGGCGGCGTTGTTCGAGCGCCAGACCTCGGGGCGCGGGCAGGTTGTCGATGCGGCGATGGTCGACGGCGCAGCGTCTCTGGCGTCGATCTTTTTTGGCCTCAAGGCGGCCGGCAACTGGGGCGAGCCGCGCGGCGCGAACCTGCTCGATGGTGGCGCGCCGTTTTATGCGGTCTACACCACAGCCGACGGCCGGCAGGTGAGCATCGCCGCCTTGGAGCCGAAGTTTTTTGCCGAGTTTGCGCGGCTGACCGGGCTCGACACGCGCTTCGTGCAACGCCAGTACGACCGCCGGCTGTGGCCCGAGATGCGTGCGGCCATCGCCGCACTGATGCTGACCAGGAGCCGCGACGCGTGGAGCGCTTTGCTTGAAGGCAGCGACGCGTGTTTTGCGCCGGTGCTCGGTTTTGACGAAGCGGCAGCGCACCCGCACGCGCAGGCCCGCAGCGCGTTTGTCACCATCGACGGCGTCACGCAGCCGGCCGCTGCACCGCGGTTTGATCGCAGTCTGCCGGCAACGCCAAAACCGGCGCCGCAGGCCGGCGCGCATACCGCGCAGGTGCTGGCCGAGGCGGGGTTCTCCGACGCTGAAATCGCGGCCTTGATCGCCGATGGGGTGGCGCGATGAACAGCGGCGACGACTACGACCGTTTTGCCGATGCGCGCAAGGCGGCGTCGCTGATCATCTTGCGCGACCGCGACCGCGACCGCGACCGCGAAAGCGAAAGCGGGCCGCAGGGCGCGGTGGATGGTGACCGCTCAGGTGGACGGGTAGAGGTCCTGATGCTGCGCCGCGCCGAACGGGATGGCGACCTGCGCAGCGGCGCGACGGTCTTTCCCGGCGGTGTCGTCGACCGGCGCGACCGGCAGGCGGCAGCACATTGCCTGGGCTGGGACGAAGCGGCGGCGAATGCACGCCTGGCGCTGGCCGAAGGGGCGCTGGACTACCTGGTGGCGGCAGCCCGCGAATCGTTTGAAGAGGTCGGGCTGCTGTTCACCTCATCGGTGCATCACGATGAGTCGCTGCACGCCAGCGCCCACGCTGCTGCCCACGCCGACTGGCGCACGCCGATGCAGCGCGGTGAGCAGCCGATCGATGCGATGTGCGCAGCCCTCGGCCTGAAAATCGACCTGCGCGGCTGGGCCTATTACAGCTACTGGCTCACACCACCGGGGGTGCCCAAGCGCTTCGACACGCGGTTCTTCGTGACCCTGGCGCCGCCGGGCCAAGTAGCGGTGGCCGATGGTGGCGAGGCGGTCGAGTTGATGTGGCTGACCCCGGCCGAGGCGCTGGCGCCGGCGCTGGCCTTGAAGCTGCTGCCGGTGACGCGGCGCACGCTGCAGCACATCGGCAGTTTTGATCGCGCGCAGGATGTCATCGACGCGGCCCACGCGCAGGTCGAGATCCCGCTGACGATGCCCCGTCGCGCCGTCGGAGCCCAGGGCCTGCGCCCTGTGCTGCCCGACGAGCCGGCGTATGCCGAGATCGGCCGCCTCGACCCGGCCGGCCTGGCGCCGCCGTTTTACGACATTGCTGCCGGCCGCGCCGTGCGCTTGTCGGCGCGTGTGCTGCGCGTGACGGCGCCGAACCCCGGCATGATGACCGGGCCGGGAACCAACAGCTATTTGCTTGCCGACCCGCAGGTCAATCGCTGGACGGTGATCGACCCCGGGCCGGTGGACGCCGACCACCTGCAAGCGTTGCTTGCCGCGGCGCCGGGGCCGATCGAGCGCATCGTCGTCACGCACACCCACCGTGATCATTCACCCGGCGTGGCGGCGTTGGCCGCGGCCACCGGTGCGCCGGTGCTGGGCAGGTTGCCGCTGCACGCCGGCGGCCAGGACGCGAGTTTTACCCCAACGCTGCATCTGGCCGGCAGTGAAATCATCCAACTTGGGCCCCTGGCCACGCTGCGTGTGATCCACACGCCGGGGCATGCGTCGAATCACCTGTGCTACCTGCTAGAAGAAGAAAAAACGCTCTTCACTGGCGACCATGTGATGCAGGGCAGCACGGTGGTCATCAACCCGCCCGACGGCGATATGGCGGCTTATCTCGATGCGCTGCGTGCGCTGCTCGAGATCGACCTTGATTGGCTCGCGCCCGGGCATGGTTTTTTGGTTACCGAGCCGCATGACGTGATCCGCGCGTTGATCAGGCACCGGCTCGGGCGCGAGGCCAAGGTGCTGGCCGCGCTGCAAGCACTGGCGCTCGATGGGCCGGCGTCGATCGACAAACTGGTCGCCGCGGCCTACGCCGACACACCGCTGGCGCTGCACCCGGTGGCGCGGCGTTCGCTGCTCGCGCATCTGCTCAAACTGCAAGCCGATGGCCTGGCGCTGGTGGTCGAAGAAGGTTGGGCGCTGGCCTGATCGACAGGGCGCCACCGCCTTGATTCAAATGCGCGGCGGCGCGTCGGCCCATTGGCCGTCGGTCATCAACTGGTAGGGCCTGAACTGCGTCTTGTAGTCCATCTGGGGGCTCTGGTCGATCCAGTAGCCGAGATA
>JANOKR010000541.1:0-1724 GCA_031419315.1 Betaproteobacteria bacterium | reverse complement strand
TGAAGAAAAAGTGCGCCGCCATCGACACCATCATCCAGTACAAGGCTGGCGCCGGTGGTGCGCTGTTGTGGAGCACGGCGAACACGCTGGCGGGGGACGGCGTCAATATCGTCGGCATCAACCTGCCGCACATGGTCTTGCAGCCGATGGAAGGCATCGTGCAATACAAAACCGACGACGTGACGCCGGTCTTCTGGTTCCACTACACGCCCGATGCGCTGGTGGTGCCCGAGGCCAGCCCGATCAAATCGTTTGCCGACTTCGTGCGTGCGGCCAAGGCCGACCCGGCCAAGCTCAACCTTGGCGGCTCGGGGCTGAATTCGGCCAACCACGCCGCGCACGAACGCCTGAACAGCGCCTTCGGCATCAAGACCACTTACGTGCCGTTCAAAGGCACCGGCGACATGACGATGGCGGTGCTCGGCAGCCATGTCGACGGCGCGATGAGCTACACCGCCTTTGCGATCAACAACAAGGGCAAGGTGCGCGCGCTGGCGGTGGCGATGGACAAACGCCACGCGCTGATGCCCGACGTGCCGACCTTCAAGGAGCTGGGCATCGACTGGGTCGACGGCGCCTTCCGCGGCATCGGCGTGCCGAAGTCGACATCACCCGAAGCCCGCAAGCGGCTGTCGGATTTGTGGGCGGCGCTGAATGCCGAGCCCGAGATGAAAGAGCTTGCGGCGAAGAGCGGCTTCGAGCTGGTCAATATTGGCGTCGACAAGATGGATGTGTTCATGAAAGAGCGGGTCAAGGTCTATACCGATGTCGGGCGGCAGATGGGTTTGACCAAGTAACACCTGACCGGGTTTGTCTGCCATGACCAGTTCAACAGGCGCGCTTCGCCCGACCGTTGCCGACAAGCGCCAGGCCTTCTGGCGGCTGCACGAAAGCGGCTGCTTCGTGATCCCGAACCCCTGGGACGTTGGCAGTGCGTGCATGTTGCAGGGCCTGGGCTTCAAGGCCCTGGCGACGACGAGTTCGGGCTTCGCCTGGTCGCGCGCCCATCCCGACAACGGCATCACCCGCGAGATGGCGATCGCCCATCTGCAAGCGATGGTTGCTGCGACCGACGTGCCGGTCAACGCCGATTTTGAAAGCGGCTTTGGTGTGGATGCAGCAGCAGTTGAAGAGAGTGTCCAAATCGCCGTCGAAACCGGCGTCGCCGGGCTGTCGATCGAAGACTCCACCGGCGACTCCGCGCGGCCGCTGTTTGCCATCGACGAGGCTGTCGCGCGAATGCGTGCAGCGCGCCGTGCCATCGACAAGACCGGTGGCGACACCCTGCTCGTCGGCCGCGCCGAATGTTTTTTGGTCGGCCGGCCTGATCTCGATGAAACCATCACCCGACTCAAGGCGTATGCCGATGCTGGCGCCGACTGCCTCTACGCACCGGGCATTCACAGCGACGAGCAGATCGCCGCGGTCGTCGCCGCCGTCGCGCCCAAGCCGGTCAACTTGCTCGTCGGTGCGGCCTCCAAGACATCGGTAGCCGATTTCGCAGCGCTCGGCGTGCGCCGCATCAGCGTCGGCGGCGCGATGGCCCGCGCGGCCTGGGGCGGGTTTTTGCGCGCCGCCAAGTTGCTCGCCGACGAAGGCAAGTTCAGCGGCTTTGAGAATGCCGCTTCAGGCAAGCAGCTGAATGCCTTTTTTTCCCGAGACCTCGCAATGCGATCCACCGAGTAGCCCGGCAAAGCACCATGCATCCCCTGATCGAAACCCAT
>JANOKR010000540.1:0-6271 GCA_031419315.1 Betaproteobacteria bacterium | reverse complement strand
GACGGCCGCCGGGTGCCGACACCTGAGCGCCTGGCCCTTGGGCTGGGCCCTCAGCGCCAGGAGTCAGCGTGAACGTTCAACCAGCGGTTCCGCCAGCACGCTCGACCAGTGCGCTCCACCAGTGCGCTCGACCAGCACGCTCAACTCGCACCATCCGGCACGAAGACATAACCGACGCCCCACACGGTCTGGATATATCGCGGCTGCGCCGGGTCGGGCTCGAGCATCTTGCGCAGGCGCGAGATCTGCACGTCCAGGCTGCGGTCGAACGGCTCGAATTCGCGGCCACGCGCAAGCTGCGCCAGCTTGTCGCGCGACAGCGGCTGGCGCGGGTGGCGCACCAGCGCCTTGAGCATCGAAAATTCGCCGGTGGTCAGGGCGATCTGTTCGCCATCTTTGGCCAAGCGGCGCAGCGAGAGATCAAACTCGAAGGGCCCGAAGGTCACCGTCTGCGGCTCTTTGGATGGCGCACCCGGCGCTTCGGTCGCCGGTCGCCGGCGCAAAACCGCGTGGATGCGGGCGAGCAGTTCGCGCGGGTTGAAGGGCTTGGGCAGGTAGTCGTCGGCACCAACTTCGAGGCCGACGATGCGGTCGACATCCTCGACCTTGGCGGTGAGCATGATGATCGGCGTGCGGTCGTTGGCAGCGCGCAGGCGGCGGCAGATCGACAGGCCGTCTTCGCCGGGCAGCATCAGGTCGAGCACGATCAGGTCGACGGTGTCGCGGGTGAGCACGCGGTTCAGCGCCTTGGCGTCTTCGGCGAGCAGGACGTCGAAGCCTTCTTGGGAGAGGTAGCGGCGCAGCAGGTCGCGGATGCGGGCGTCGTCATCGACGACGACGATGCGGTCGGGTCGAGGGTTTGGGGATGAGCTCATCGGCGACTCCAAAATTTGTAACAGCCGCATTGTGCAAGCGGTTCGACTGCGGTTTGTGGGCCTTCTGACCAGGTGTTACAAGTCTTTCGGCCTGGTTCCAGCAGGCTCAAGTCAACCCGTGACGGATGTCGCGCGCTGCGGTAGGGGCAGCCCGCAAGTTTGTTGGCGCCCTTCAACAAGACAAGGACTTTTGCCGTGAACCTGACCCCGACGTTTGCCGCCGTGAGCGTGGCTGCTGTAGCTGCGCTGCTGGTTTTGCCCGACGGTGCGAGCGCGCAGATGCCCCCGGCAGTGCCGCCGCCGCAGAATGTGATCAACCTGATGGCCACGGCGTCGACCGAAGTCACGATGGACATCCTGCAGGTGGTCTTTGCAACCACCCGCGAAGGCAACGACGCTGCTGCGGTACAGAGCCAGCTCAAGCAGGCGCTCGATGCGGCCTTGGCCGAAGCGCGCAAGGTGGCCAAGCCGGGCCAGGTTGACGTCCAGACCGGCGGGTTTTCGCTGTATCCGCGTTATGCGCCCAAGGGTGCGAATGTGGGTGCGATTGCCGGCTGGCAGGGCCGCGCCGAGCTCATCGTCGAAGGCCGCGACACGGCCACGATCGCGCAGCTCACAGGTCGCATCCAGACGCTGACGATCGCGCGTGTCGGCTACAACCTGTCGCGCGAGGCGCGGCAGAAGGTCGAGGCCGAGGTCACCGCGCAGTCGATCGCGCGCTTTCGCGAGCGCGCGCTGTCGTATGCGCAGCAATTCGGTTTTGCCGGCTACACGATCCGCGAAGTGCAAGTCGGCATGCAGGACCAGGGCGTCTTTGCCGCCGCCCCGATGGCCCGCGCGCGTATGTCGGCGTCGGCGCAGTCTGACGAATCGTTGCCGGTCGAGGCCGGCAAGGCCACCGTCAGCGCATCGGTGAGTGGCAGCGTGCAGATGAGCAAATAGCGGCCAACAGGGCAGGTGCGACGCCGGCGCCCGAGCCCCGCCGCGTGGGTGCTGCGCTGCGCGGGGGCGCCTATTGCGCCGCCCAGCCGCCGTCGATATTGAATGCGGTGCCGCGGATATTGTCGGCCGCCGGCGAACACAGAAAAACCGCCAACTCGCCGAGCTGTTCGGGTGTCGTGAATTGCAGCGAAGGCTGTTTTTCGCCGAGCAAGCGCCGCTGCGCTTCGGCGTTAGGCACGCCGTCAGCTGCCGCGCGCGCGTCGACCTGCTTTTGCACCAGCGGCGTCAGCACCCAGCCAGGGCAGATCGCATTGCAGGTGATGCCGGTGGTCGCGGTTTCCAAAGCCACCGACTTGGTGAAACCGACCAGGCCATGTTTGGCCGCGACATAGGCCGACTTCTGCGCCGACGCCACCAAGCCATGCACCGACGCGATATTCAGGATCCGCCCCCAGCCGCGTTTTTTCATCAGCGGCAGCGCCAGCCGGGTGGTGTGGAAGGCCGAGCTCAGGTTGATCGCGATGATCGCGTCCCAGCGCTCGGGCGGGAAGTCTTCGACCGCAGCGACATGCTGGATGCCGGCGTTGTTGACCAGGATGTCGATGCTGCCCATGCGGTCGTTGGCGTAGCGCACCAAGTCGGCGATCTCGTCGGGCTTGGCCATGTCGGCGCCGTGGTAATCGACGCTGCCGTCGAACTCGGCGAGATGGGACTTGGCTGCGATGACATCACCAAAGCCGTTGAGCATGATGTTCGCGCCATGCTGCGCGAGCACACGCGCGATACCCAGGCCGATGCCGCTGGTCGAGCCGGTGATGAGGGCGGTCTTGCCGGTGAGCATGGGTTGCATCCTTATTGGTCGGTGGCGCACCTTCGATCGGTGCAGCGCTTACGATGATTATCCGAGAACCTACATGCCGCACCCAAGATGACCGAAGCCCGCAGCCACCACGTCCCATGCCTTGACACCCGGGGGCTGCACCGCATGGCCTACACCGAGTGGGGTGATCCGGCGAATCCGCGGGTGCTGGTCTGTGTGCACGGCCTGAGCCGCCAGGGCCGCGACTTTGACACCCTGGCGCGCGACCTCAGCCGCGACTACCGCGTTATCTGCCCTGATGTCGTGGGGCGTGGCGAGTCGGACTGGCTCGCCGACCCGATGGGCTACAACATCCCGGCCTACATCACCGACATGGTGACCTTGATTGCGCGCCTGAATGTCAGCCAGGTGGACTGGGTCGGCACGTCGATGGGCGGGCTCATCGGGCTCGGGCTGGCGAGCCTGTTGACTGCCAAAGCGCCGCAGATGTCACTCGTGCGCCGGCTCGTGATCAACGATATCGGTCCGACGATCGACCCCGCCGGCATGGCCCGCATCGGCAGCTATCTCGGCCGCCCGTCGCGCTGGGCGAGCGTCGAAGACGCGGCGTCGGCGATGTGGCAGATCTCGCAGAGCTTCGGCGCCCACAGCCCGGACGAGTGGTTGGGCTTGAGCCGGCCGCAGCTCAAGCCCGACGAGCAGGGCGGATTTGTGCCGCGCTGCGACCCGGCGATCGTGGCGCCGATCGCAGCCATGACGCCAGAGATTGCGGCCGCCGGCGAGGCCATGATGTGGCAGAGCTACGACCGCGTAACCGCGCCGACGCTGCTGCTGCGCGGCGCTGACTCCGACCTGCTCTCGCGCGCCACCGCGCAGTCGATGACCGAGCGCGGGCCCAAAGCGCGGCTGCATGAATTTGCCGGTGTCGGCCATGCGCCGACGCTGGTGCATGCCGATCAGCGCCGGGTCGTGCGCGAGTTTTTGCTCGCCAGCGCATGAAACCTTCGCCGCTCGGCAGCGCCGGCGACTCGCGGCTCGGGTCGCCAATCGTCGCGGCGACGGCAGAGCCCGGCGGCGATGCTGGCAGCGCCGACGACGGTACGGCCAAGCTGCATGCCGCACGGGCCTTTGCCGAGCCGCTGCTGGCCGGGCGCGCGCTCGACTCCGGCGAGGCCGCCTGGCCCCATGCCTGCGGCGTGGCCGAAGTGCTGCGCTCCATCGGCGCCGCACCGTCGATGCAGGCAGCGGCCTATCTCGTCTACGCCGGCGACTTTTTACAGCGGCCGCAGGAAACGCTGGCCAAGGCCTTCGGGCCGTCGTACGCCAGCCTGGTCGAGTTGACGCGCAAGTTGGTGCAGGTGCAGCGCGCGGCGCGTGATGCGCCGGTCGACAGCGAACACCGTGCCCAGCAGACCGAGCGTGTGCGCAAGATGCTGCTCGCGTTTTCGCGCGACCTGCGCGTGGTCTTGCTGCGCCTGGCGTCGCGCTTGCAGACCCTGCGCTGGCATGCCGCTGCCAAGGTCGACTGCCCGCCCGCGCTGGCGCTCGAATCGCAGCAGGTTTTTGCACCACTCGCCAGCCGCTTGGGCATCTGGCAAATCAAGTGGGAGCTGGAGGATTTGTCATTCCGCTTCCTACAGCCGCAGGCCTACCACGCGATTGCGTTGCAGCTGCACGAAACGCGCAGCGCGCGTGAGCTGAATATCGAGTTTGTGCGCCACCAGCTGGCCGGCGTGCTGCTCAAGTCGGGTGTTGGCGGTACGGTGCAGGGTCGGCCCAAGCACCTGTTCAGCATCTGGAAAAAAATGCAAGGCAAGGCGCTTGTTTTCGAACAGGTCTTCGACGTTCGCGCGCTGCGTGTCATCGTTGCCGATGTCGCCGGCTGCTATGCCTCGCTGGCGGCAGTGCACGCGCGTTATCCGGCGCTGGCCGACGAGTTCGATGACTATGTCGCGCGGCCCAAGGCCAACGGCTACCAATCGCTGCACACGGTGGTGCAGGGCGATGACGGCCGGCCGATCGAAGTCCAGATCCGCACCCAGGCGATGCATGAACATGCCGAACATGGCGTGGCCGCGCATTGGGCCTACAAAGAAGCCGGCACGCGCGGCTATGCGGGTGCCGCGGCCGACGGCGGTGCCGCCGAGCGCATCGCCGAAGCGCGCAAGGCCGTGATGCGCCAACTGCTCGCCTGGGAGCGCGATTACTCAGCGCAGCCTCGGCCTGCCGCCGCCGGCACGTCGGGTGACGCCGCACCCGATGACGAGCGCATCTATGTGCTGACGCCGCAGTCTACGGTGGTCGAACTGACGGCCGGCGCGACGCCGATCGATTTTGCCTACAGCCTGCACACCGAGCTCGGCCACCGCTGCCGCGGAGCGCGGGTCGATGGCCGCGTTGTGCCGCTGCACACCGCGTTGTCCAACGGGCAGACGGTCGAGGTCATCGCGGCCAAAGAAGGCGGCCCGTCACTCGACTGGCTGAACGCCGATCTCGGCTTTTTGAAGAGCCCGCGCTCACGCGCCAAGGTACGCGCCTGGTTCAACGCCCAGGCCGCGACACAGACGATCGCGCGCGGCCGCGAGTTGGTCGAGCGACTGCTCCAGCGCGAAGGCAAAACCGCGACCAAACACGATGATCTGGCGATGCGCCTGGGCTTCAGCAACGCCGAAGCGCTCTTCGAAGTCGTCGGCAAGGACGAGTTTTCGCTGCGCCAGATCGAAACCCTGCTGCGGCCGGCCGAGGCCCCGCCCGATGAAGAGCAGACGGTGTCCTTGCGCCGCTCGCGTGCTGGATCAGGCGGCGTGCTGGTGGTCGGCGTCGAGTCGCTGATGACCTCGCTGGCGCGCTGCTGCCGCCCGGCGCCGCCCGACGCCATCGGCGGCTACGTGACCCGCGGCAAGGGCGTTGCGATCCACCGCCAGGCCTGCGCCAACTTCAGGAATATGGCCATGCAGCAGCCCGAGCGCGTGATCCCGGTGGCCTGGGGTGTGGCGCAAGCCGACGCGCTGTACCCGGTCGATATCAGCATCGAAGCCGCCGACCGCCCTGGGCTGCTGCGCGATATCTCCGAGGTGCTGATCAAGGAAAAAGTCAACGTCACCGGCGTCAACACGCAGAGCATCAAGGACGCTGGCGGCGGCACCGCGCAAATGACCTTCACGGTCGAGCTCGGCAACGCCGCGCGCCTGGCGCAACTGCTGCGCAACGTGGCCCTGGTCAGCGGCGTGCGCCATGCCCGGCGGCGTTGATCGACGCCGCCGGCGACACCGGCGGCGCCCCCCCATTGCAGCTCGAAACTCGCATCGCCCGCTGCTATACTGCAAGGCTTATCCAGGCGCGTAGCTCAGCTGGTTAGAGCACCACCTTGACATGGTGGGGGTCGTTGGTTCGAGTCCAATCGCGCCTACCAAATTCGGTAGAAGAATCAAGCACTTGGCGGCAACGTCTGGTGCTTTTTTCTTGGTAGTACGGAAAAAGTACGGAAAACGGGGCCACTTCGGTGGACGGCGTTCGCTGCGAGTTCTGCAGGCTGGGCGACAGCGACAGCGACAACGACGCGGGGCGAAGCAATGCGTCTGGACCCACTCCGTACCGCGGTCGGCGAAACACAAGCCGTCCGGACTGCCGAAGA
>JANOKR010000539.1:0-4075 GCA_031419315.1 Betaproteobacteria bacterium | reverse complement strand
CACGCCGGCTTGGTGTAGCGCGTCGAGGGCGTCCTTGGCCGCCGGGTCGAGCCTGCCGTCGCTGGTGAGCGTGTCGTCGATATCGGTCATGACACCGATCACCCCGGACAGCGCCGCGGCATCGAGTCGGTGCAGCTCAAGAGGCCTGGTCATCCGCGCAGTCTTGCACAACAGATTCGACACGGCCCGGCCGGCGTGGCTACAATTCAGGGTTTCCGAGGAGCGTTGCAACCTCCGGCGTCCACAAAAACGCCAGGCCAGGCTCGGAAAATTTTCATGCAACCGCGCTCACCTGCACGACGTGTCGTCGAGGGTGAGGGGGATCAAGCTCATCCCACCCCGCCGACATCAGCGCAGGTTCTTCAATGCCTGGAGCCTCTGATGAACGCCGTCCTCAAACCCACTGAACAATACGCCGTTGCCGACCTGTCGCTTGCCGACTGGGGCCGCAAAGAACTCGCCATCGCCGAAAGCGAGATGCCCGCGCTGATGGCCATCCGCAGCGAATTCGCCAAGTCGCAGCCGCTGAAAGGCGCACGCGTCACCGGCTCGCTGCACATGACGATCCAGACCGCGGTGCTGGTCGAGACCTTGCAGGCCCTGGGCGCTGAAGTGCGCTGGGCCTCGTGCAACATCTTCTCGACCCAGGACCACGCCGCCGCCGCGCTCGCGGTCAAGGGCATGCCGGTTTTTGCGTACAAAGGCGAGTCGCTGCGCGACTACTGGGACTACACCCATCGCATTTTTGACTTTGGCCCCAAGGGCGCGGCCAATGAGGGCCCGAACATGATCCTGGACGACGGCGGCGACGCAACGCTGCTGATGCATCTGGGCAAACGCGCCGAGACCGACGCCTCGCTGCTGGCCAACCCGGGCAGCGAAGAAGAGCGTGAACTCTACGCCGCGATCAAGGCCAAGCTGGCCGTCGACAACACCTGGTACAGCCGCAAGGGTGCGCAGATCATTGGCGTCACCGAAGAGACGACCACCGGCGTGCACCGCCTGAATGAGATGTCGGCCAACGGTACGTTGATGTTCCGTGCCATCAACGTCAACGACTCGGTGACGAAGAGCAAGTTCGACAACCTCTACGGTTGCCGCGAGTCACTGGTCGACGCCATCAAACGCGCCACCGACGTGATGATCGCCGGCAAGGTGGCCGTCGTTGCCGGTTACGGCGATGTCGGCAAGGGCTCGGCGCAGGCGCTGCGCGCGCTGTCGGCGCAGGTCTGGGTCACCGAGATCGACCCGATCAACGCGCTGCAGGCGGCGATGGAAGGTTACCGCGTGGTGACGATGGAGTGGGCCGCTGACAAGGCCGATATCTTCGTCACCGCCACCGGCAACAAGAGCGTCATCACGCACGACCATATGGCAGCGATGAAGCACAACGCGATCGTCTGCAATATCGGCCATTTCGACAACGAAATCGACATCGTGTCGGTCGAGAAGTACGATTGGGAAGAGATCAAACCGCAGGTCGACCACATCATTTTCCCAAGTGTGGACGGCAAACCGGGCAAGCGCATCATCATGCTGGCCAAGGGCCGCCTGGTGAACCTGGGCTGCGGCACCGGCCACCCGAGCTATGTGATGAGCAGCTCGTTTGCGAACCAGACGATCGCGCAGATCGAGCTCTTCACGCGCAGCGCGAGCTACGAAGTCGGCAAGGTCTACGTGCTGCCCAAGCATCTCGACGAGAAGGTCGCGCTGCTGCAGTTGAAAACGCTGAACGCGCAGCTGACGCAGCTCAGCGACGAGCAAGCGGCCTACATCGGCGTGGCCAAGACCGGGCCGTTCAAGCCGGACAGCTACCGCTACTGATCACGCCGCGCGCAGCCCTGCGCGCAGGAGGGCAGGTGATGCATATCGTCTTTGTCGGTGCCGGCGGTGTCGGCGGCTACTTCGGCGCCCGGCTCGTTGCCGCCGGTGCGCGGGTCTCGTTTGTGGCCCGCGGCCGGCATGCACAAGCCATCGCCGATCAGGGCCTTCGGGTCACCAGCCCGCTCGGTGATGTGCTGGTGCGCCCACACGCCGTGGCCGCCGACCCTGCGGCATTGGAGACCGCCGATATCGTGGTCTTTGCTGTGAAGCTGCCCGATGCCCAAGCTGCCGCGGTGATGATCAGGCCACTGGTCGGGCCGGGCACGGTCGTGCTGCCGCTGCAGAACGGGGTCGACGTGGCCGACCTGCTGGCCGCCGAGCTGGGGCCAGAGGCGGTGGCGCTCGGCACCGCCCACATTGCGGTGAAGATCGGAGCACCGGGGGTCATCGAACATGGCGGGGCCTTTGCGCGGCTGCGTTTTGGGGCCATGCATGCCGGGCAGGCCCCGGCTTTGCAAAAATTTCTTGCCGCTTGCACCGTGGCCGGCATCGATGCCGAGATGGTCGACGACATGCGCCGCGCGAGCTGGGAAAAGTTTGTCTTGCTCGTCGGGGTGAGCAGCCTGACCGCACTCACCCGGCTGCCTGTCGAAGCCACTCGCAAGAGCCCCGAACTGCGCGCGCTGCTGCTATCGGTAATGGCCGAAACGGCGGTCCTGGCGCGCGCTGAAGGCATCAACCTGCCCGACGATTTTGTCGGCCGGCAGATGAGCTTCGTCAACGATATGCCGGCGACGATGAAGGCCTCGATGCTGCACGATCTTGAAGCCGGCCGGCCGTTGGAGCTGCCGTGGCTGGCTGGCGCCGTTGTTCGCCGAAGCCAGCGTCACGGCCTGGCAACACCGGCCTGCGGCTTCATCACGGCTGCACTTTCACCCTATGTCCACGGCGCGCCTGCGCCTGTCGGAGCCCCAGATTGAACGCCTCATCGCCTGTCCCGATCAGCTTCGAATTTTTCCCGCCCAACACAGCCGTCGGCAGCGAGAAGCTGATGACTGTGGTCAGCGACCTCGCTGCCGTGGCGCCGGAATTTTTCAGTGTCACCTATGGCGCCGGCGGATCAACGCGAGAGAAGACCTTGAACACCGTGCGCGCGATCGCAGCCAGCGGACATGAGGCCGCGCCACATTTGTCCTGCGTCGGATCGACACGCGACAACATCGCCGAGATCCTGTCGACCTACCGTGACCAAGGCATCCGCCGCGTAGTCGCGCTGCGCGGCGACCTGCCCAGCGGCACCGCCACGGCGGGCGACTTCCGCTATGCCAACGAGCTGGTCGAGTTCATCCGCGCCACCGAAGGCAGTGACTGGCATATTGAGGTGGCGGCCTACCCCGAGTACCACCCGCAGCAGCGCTACGCGCGCCGCGATCTCGAACATTTCGCGACGAAGATGAAGGCCGGCGCTGATTCAGCGATCACGCAGTTCTTCTTCAACCCCGACGCCTACTTTCATTTTGTCGACGAGGTTCGTGCGCTGGGGGTCGACGCGCCCATCGTGCCCGGCATCATGCCGATCCACAACTACGCCAAGATCGCCCAGTTCGCGCAGCGCGACGGCATCGAGATACCGCGGTGGGTGGCGCTGAAGATGGAAGGCTTTCTCGACGACGCGGCATCGGTCCGCGCCTTTGGCATCGACGTCGTGGCAATGTTGTGCGAGCGGCTGATCGCCGGCGGCGCGCCGGGCATTCATTTCTACACGCTCAACCAGTCGGTGCTGTCGCTGGAAATCTGCAAGCGCCTAGGCCGTTGAAGACCAGGCGACACCTTCGTCGCTGAGGATCGTGTCCAGGGGCATGTCGTGCGGCTCGCCTTCCAACCAGGGCACGAAGCCCTGGGCGTAGGCCAGACCGACTGTTGTCGGGCGCGGCTGCAGCGTGGCCAGCGTGCGGTCGTAGAAGCCGCCGCCATAGCCGAGTCGAATGCCCTTCGGGCCATACCCAACACAAGGCACCAACAGCAGCGTGGGCAAGAAGACCTCGGTGCCCTTCGGCTTGGGGATGCCGTAGGCGTCGTCTTCCATCTCGCAGCCCGGATACCAGGTGTGGAAGCGCAGTTGTTTGGTGTCCTTGTCGATGACCGGCAGGCCGACACGGCGCTTGGGGTCGGCTTCGGTCCAGCGGAAGAGGGCGGGCAGAGCGTCGAACTCGCCCTTGATCGGCCAGTAGGCGCCTACGGCGGTGTCGGG
>JANOKR010000538.1:0-4303 GCA_031419315.1 Betaproteobacteria bacterium | reverse complement strand
CTTCAACCCGGTGCTGCTGGACGCTGCCGAACTGCCGCCCGGTGGCGCGCTGACCTTCACCTGGGCACGGGTGCCGTACGCCTACCGGCGCGGCAGCGTGACACGCCTGCGCGTGTTGACCGAACAAGGCTGGGTCGAATGTGCCGACCGCAGCTTCGACCCGGCCAGCGCGAAGGCCGTCGAGGCCGAGGTGTCATTCGAGGCCAGGTGATCAGCGTGCCAGGCGCCGGTCATACAGCTTACTCACGCGGCCCGGCCTTCTGGTACACGCGGACATAGTCGACCTCCATCGTCAGGGGAAAGATGCTGTCGTCGACAGCGCCGCCGAAGTCGCCACCGACGGCGATGTTGAGGATCAGGAACTGCGGCGTGTCGAAGGGCCATTGGTCCTTGCCCGTACCGGCATTGGTGTGGGTGAAGTGCAGCTTGCCGTCGATGGCGAAGCGGGCCTGCTTGGGCGTCCAGTGCATCTGGTAGGTGTGGAAGGCGGTGCAGGCGTCCAGCACTTCGGTGGCGGCGCCCGAGCCCTTGCCGCCGCTGCCCGCCGTGGTGTGCACCGTGCTGAAGACCTTTGTCGGCTCCCTGCCGACGAGCTCGGCGATGTCGAGCTCACCACCGGCGGGCCAGACGACTGCGCTGTTGAGCATCCAGATCGCCGGCCAGCTGCCTTTGCCACACGGCAACCTGGCGCGGACTTCGAAATAGCCATAGGTCCATGCGGCCTTGCCCAGCGTCAGCATGCGTGACGAGGTGTAGCCCTGGCCGCCCCAGTCAGGCGCCGTGGCGGGCTGCTCCTTGCGCGCGGTGATCACCAGCTTGCCGTCGCGCACCTCGGCGTTTTCGGCGCGCGGCCCGCTGTAGTACTGCTTCTCGTGGTTGTGCCAGCCCTGTTTGTTCATGCCGGTGTCGTAGGCCCACTTGGACGTGTCGGGCAGGCCGCTGGCCGAGAACTCGTCGGCCCAGACCAGGGCATAGCCCGCCGGGACGCCAAGCGTCGCCGGCGTGGCCTGTGGCGACGGTGCGGGTGCGGGCGTGCACGCAATCAGCAGCGATGCGATCAGGCAGGCAAGGGAGTGCTTCATGGAACTTCTCCAGGCAACGGGTCAGCGGTGCGCGCGCCGCTCGAGCAGCCGCTGCGCGTCAGCCAGCGCAGCGCCAATGTCCTTGCCGCGATCGAGCACGTTGTCGAGCTCGGTGCCGACCACCTCGTCGGCAAAGCCGTTCTGTTTGTGCACCGGCGTCGCGCCGATGCGCCGTGCGGCAGCGCGCCAGAGCAGCCGCGCAGGTTGGCCGGCGAGAAACGGCACCGGCTCCGAGAAAAACGGGTCGTCGTGGGTTTCGAGCAGCGCCGGAAAGGCGTCGTGCGTCTTGAAGGCCAGCAACTGGCGTTCACGGTCGAGTGTCATGAGTTGAATGAACTCCCACGCCAGCGTCTTGAGGCCCGGGTCAGAAAGGCGCGGGATGGCGTAGAACGCACCACCGTAGGCCACATGGGTGCCCTCGGGCAGTGGGGCGGCGCGCCACAGCCCGCGGGTCTGCGGCGCAACCCAGTTGCTCAGTTGGCCGACCAGCCAGGCACCCGACAACTCGGTGGCCAGCGTGCCGCGCTTGAAGCCTTCGGCCCATTCGTTGGACCAGGCCGCGACGCGGGCATCGAGCTTGTGGCGCCGCACCCGGCGCGCGATCTCGAAGGCGCGCACGAAGCGTTCCGAGGTCACGAGCACACGAAAGTCTTGATCAAAGTACAGGCCTTCGCCTTGCCGAAGGCCGGTGCGGATGAGGATGTCCTTGACCTGCTGCACATGGGCGATGAGGTAGGCGCCGGTCGTGGCCTTGATGCGCACGCCGGACTCGATGTAGCTGTCCCACGAGCGCGTGAGCTCTTGCTCGGCAACGCCGGCACGGGCCAGGATGTCGGCGCGGTAAAGCATCGTCCCCGGCCCGATGTCGACCGGCATCGCCACCACGGCCCCGGTTCGGGTGACGGCCTGGTCGTAGGCATAGGGCACCAGGCGTGAACGCCATCGTGCGATGCCGTAGGGCTCGCGCGCGAGGTCCTCGAGCCCGCGGCCTTGCGCAAAGCGGCCGACGTAACTCGATTCCAGCGCCATCACGTCGGGCAGCAGCGCCGACGCCGACAGCGCTGTCGTCATCGCCGTGTGGTGGTCGGCATACTGGCGGCTCACGATGCGCAGTTCGACGTTGGGGTGGCGACGCTGCCACAGCGGGATCGCGGCACGGGCGATCTCGTCGATGAGCGGGAACGCAGCGACGGTGAGCACCGTGCGACCCGCCGCATGCGCTGCGGCAGAGCCCAACAGCCCGCAGGCCAGCACGTCGCGGCGCGTCGGACCCGGATGCGGGCTGCTCATGACCGCCACACCAGCGTGACGACGCTCTCGCGCGGCATCGAGTAGCTGAACCCCAGGCCGGCCTGTCGCACCGAGAAGGTCTTCGCCGCAGCCCCCGAATTGCAGACGATCAGCACGACGGAACCATCGTCGTCGTGGCGGAACGCCACGCTGTGCAGGCCCTCGACCTCGGCGCTGGACTCGATGCGCACGGCGCCGGGCCGCACGAAACGGCTGGCATGGGCCAGCGCGTAGTACTCGAGATTGCGCGTGACCGCACCGGTGCGCGAATCGATCGTGACGACGCCGCGGCAGTCCTTGCAGCCGCCCAGGTGCGGACCATGGTTTTTGTCCAGCGCCAGGTTCCACAGCAGCACGCCGCGCGCCCAATGCCGCGTCGCACCGATGACCAGGTTGCGCACGACCCAGGGCAGGCTCTGTGGCCAGCCTGGGGCCCATTCGCCGCCAGAGCACTCGGTGAACCAGGTGTCCTTGTCGGGATGCGCCGCGTGGACGACGGACTGCGCCGCGACGTCGCCTGCGTAGCAGTGCCAGGCGACGCCCGAGATGAATCGCCTGGCGACGGGGTCGGCCAGCACCGCCAGCGGCGACTGCGGCTGATCCCAGTTGTGGTCCCATTCGATGAGCTGCGGCCGCATGCCGCGACGCTCGAGCAGCGGCCCGAGATGGCGCCCGACGAGTTCGGCGCGTGTGTCGGCGTCCAGGCGCATGCCGGGGTAGTCGTCGGGTTCGTACTGCGGCTCGTTCTGCAGCGTCAGCGCGAAGATGGGCACGCCCTCGGCGGCATAGGCGTCGACATAACGCAGCAGGTAGCGGGCGTAGGCGTCGTAGCGGTCGGGCCGCAGTCGGCCCTTGATCAGGCTGTCGGTCGTCTTCATCCAGCCCGGCGCGCTCCACGGCGAGGCCATGATCTGCAGCGCCGGGTTGACCGCCAGCGCGGCTTGCGCCACCGGCAACACTTCGGCGCGCTGCGCGTCGATCGAGAAATGCGCGAGCTCGAGATCGGTCTCACCCGGCGGGCGATCGTTGAAGCTGTAGTGGTGGCGCGAAAAGTCCGAGGCACCGATGGTCAGCCGCACGAGGCCAAAACCGACGGCGCCCTCGCCGCGGCCGAACAACTCCTGCAACAGCGCCCGCCTTTGCGCCACGCTCAGGCGGTTTTGGATCAACCATGCCGACGCATCGGTGATCGTCGCACCGAAGCCGACCATCGTCTGGTAGCGGCGCGACACATCGACGTCGATCGTGGGCTGCAAAGCTGCGCGATCGGACAAGGCCTGGACTTCGTCGCGGGCCAGCAGGCGGGTCTGGTCGCCGGTCGTGATCCAGGCCTCGACTGCCAATCCCGCGCCCTGCGTGGTGGCACCAGCCGTGGCCAGCACAACCCCAAGCAGGGTGAACCGCCAACGCGGCCGGCGGTCCGGCATCACACCCCGACGGCAGCGCAGTGCGTGGCGATGAACTCGGCCTGGGTGGGCATCACCTTGACGCACTTGGCGATGACGTGCGCGACGTTCTGCACATAGGCCTCGACCTCGGCCTCGGGGCGCAGGTCGGCAAACGGATGGTAGGCGCGCGGCACGATGCGCTGGCCCACCATCACCTGCAGCCAGCTCGGCTCGGCGAAGAGTTCCATGCCGTCGCGGAACACCCGCCCGTTGCTGCGAAAGAGATCGATCTTGCGTTGCAGCGTGTCGGGGATCGGCATCGTGCGGCAGTAGTTCCAGAAGTCGGAGTCGTCGCGTTCGGTGGCCTTGTAGTGCAGCACCAGAAAGTCGCGGATGCGTTCGTACTCCCAGTGCGTCAGCGTGTTGTATTCGGCGATGTCGGCGGCGTCGAAGCCTGTGTGCGGGAAAAAACTGATGATGCGCGTGATCGCCGTATTGATCAGGTGGATGCTGGTCGACTCCAGCGGCTCGAGAAAGCCGCTC
>JANOKR010000537.1:0-4695 GCA_031419315.1 Betaproteobacteria bacterium | reverse complement strand
GCTTACGGTGGTCGGCGACAGACCCAGCCGCTGCGCCAGTTCCTTGAGGTTCATGACCTGATAATCGCGTCCAAACCGGTTTCAACCGTATGCAACCTTAACGGCACAGATGGGGGGCGCAGAACCGCCGCCAGGGGCCGGCACCGTCGATGGCCGCGGCTTCGATCAGGCTCTTCGGTATTGACTGCAGGCCGGCCAGAAAGAACAGGAAGTTGTACGCGATCTGCTTCCACACGGCGGCCATCACGATCAGGATCATCGCGTCCTTGCCATCAAGCAGGTGGTTCCAGTCGACGCCCCCTTCGCGCAGCAGATAACTCACAACGCCGATCGACGGCGCGAACATGAACAGCCACAAGACGCCTGCCACCGCTGGCGCCACCGCGTAGGGCCAGATGAGCAGCGTCTTGTAGACCGGCGCACCACGCACGACGCGATCGGCCATCACCGCCAGCAGCAAAGACACCGACAAGCCGATGCCGGCGACGAGGACCGAAAAAACCGCCGTTGTCCTGAACGAGGCGAGGTAGGTCTCGTCGGCAAACAGGGTCTTGAAATTGTCCAGCCCGACAAACTCCTGGCTCGTGCCAAAAGCGTCCTGCTGCAACACGCTCCAGTACAGCGCCTGCCCGGCGGGCCAGAAAAAGAAGACGAGCACGATCGCCAACTGCGGCGCAATCAGCGCCCAGGGCAACCACCAGCTCTTGAATCGGACGCGCTTTTCGACAGCCACCTGAACTTGTCCTTTTGCCTACCGGCCCCAAGGCGGCGAAGCTGGCGTCCGCCGGGCGAGGGCTTGTTGAGCACCCGCCGCCGCAACCGCCAAACGCCTCAGGACTTGTTCGCTTTCTCGAAGCGTTCGAGCAATTCGTTGCCGCGCGTGACGATGGCGTCGAGGCCTTCCTTGGCCGACTTCTTGCCCGCCCACACGCCCTCCATCTCCTCGTCGATGATGGTGCGGATCTGCGGATAGTTTCCGAGGCGCAGGCCGCGCGACTTGTCGGTCGTCTTGCGGATCATCTGCGTGACCGATACGTCGGTGCCCGGGTTCTGTTTGTAGAAGCCCGACTTCTCGGTCAGTTCGTAGGCAGCGATCGTGACCGGCAGGTAGCCCGTGCGCTGGTGGCTTGCGGCGGCGACCTCTGGCTTCGAAAGGTGGGCGAAGAATGCGGCGACGCCCTTGTATTCGTCCGGCCTCTTGCCAGCCATCGCCCACAGGCTGGCACCGCCGATCAGGGTGTTCTGCGGTGCGCCGGGCACATCCGGGTAGTACGGCAAGGTGCTGATCCCGAACGCGAACTTCGCATTGCGCTTGATCCCGCCGTAGGCCGCCGACGAGCCGGTGTACATCGCGCATTCGCCAGACAGGTAGGTCGCGTCGGCGGAGCCGCTTCGGCCCTTATAGATGAACAGGCCCTGCTTGGCCATGTTGGCGAGGTTTTCGATATGGCGCTGGTGCAGCGGCGAGTTGACGACGAGGCGCGCGTCGTAGCCGCCGAAGCCGTTGTTCTTCGTCGCGAGCAGCGTGTTGTGCCAAACCGAGAAATTCTCGAACTGGGTCCAGCCGACCCAGCTGGTTGTGAACGGGCACTTGTGGCCGCTGGCCTTCAGCTTGGCGGCCGCCAGCGTGACCTCGGGCCAGGTCTTCGGGGGGTTCTCGGTGTCGAGGCCGGCGGCCTTGAACGCGTCCTTGTTGTAGTGCAGGACGGCGGTCGAACTGTTGAAAGGGAAGCTGAGCATCTGCCCGGTCGGCGTCGTGTAGTAACCGGCGACCGCTGGCACATAGCCCTTCGGGTCGAACTTCACGCCCGAGTCGGCCATGATTTTGTGGACGGGGACGATCGCGTTCTTGCTTGCCATGAACGTGCCGGTACCGACTTCGAATACCTGCAGGATGTGCGGTGCGTTGCCGGCGCGGAATGCGGCGATCGCGCCGGTAAGGGTCTCGTCGTAGCTGCCCTTGAAGACCGGCACCACCTTGTAGTCCTTCTGGCTGGCATTGAAGTCCTTGGCGAGGTCGTTCACCCATTCGGTCAGGGCGCCGCCCATGGCGTGCCACCACTGGATTTCGGTCTGCGCCTGTGCGCCGAGGGCTGCCGCGCCGAGAACAGCGGCGAGGGCGATGGATTTCAGTTTCATGGGGTCTCCGTGGATCGCTGGAAGCAAAAACGGCCGAGTCTGCGGCCGTTTGATGACAGTCCCGTTTCTGTCATGGATGGCCGTCGCCGGGCAAGGGGGATTACCCGTCGCGGCTCTCGGTGGCGCGTGCTGTCCGAGTAATTGACGCGTGCTTGCCGAGTGACTGCCCATGCCCGGCGCAGCATTGCTGCACTGCGGTAGGATGCACGATTGAGCGCTCGCCAAGGCCTCACCCGTATCCGGCCGGACCCCATGAACGCACCCCATCCGCTGCAGCTCACGCCGGCGCAGCCCGCGGCCGATGACGACGCGCCTCGGCTACGCGAGATCCCGTACAACTACACCTCGTTTTCCGATCGCGAGATCGTGATCCGGCTGCTCGGCGCGCGCGCCTGGGAGTTGCTCGACCAGTTGCGTGCAGAGCGCCGCACCGGCCGCTCGGCGCGCATGTTGTATGAAGTGCTCGGCGACATCTGGGTCGTGCAGCGCAACCCCTATCTCGAAGACGACCTGCTCGACAACCCGAAGCGCCGCGCCGCGTTGATCGAGGCGCTGCACCATCGGCTCGATGAAGTGCAAAAGCGCCGGGCACCGCAGGCTGACGCCGAGCGTGACGCGCTGGTCGGCGAGTTGCTCGCCGCCGCGAGCGCCGCGGTGCAACGCTTCGAGGCCCACTTTCGCGCGGTCTGGGATTTGCGCAAGCTGACCCGCCGCGTGCTGGGCCGCCACACCGCCCGCGACAACCTCAAATTTGATGGCCTGTCGCGGGTGTCGCATGTCACCGACGCCACCGACTGGCGGGTTGAATACCCCTTCATCGTTCTCACGCCGGACAGCGAAGCCGAGATGTCTGGCCTGGTCGCCGGCTGCATCGAACTCGGCCTGACGATCATCCCGCGCGGCGGCGGCACTGGCTACACCGGCGGCGCGGTGCCGCTGACCTGGAAGAGCGCGGTCATCAATACCGAGAAGCTCGAAGCGATGAGCGAAGTCGAGATGCTCACGCTGCCGGGGTTGGCGCAGCCCGTGGCGACGATCGCCAGCGAAGCCGGTGTCGTGACGCAACGCGTCGCCGACGCCGCCGAGCGTGGTGGGTTTGTCTTTGCGGTCGACCCGACTTCGGCCGAAGCCAGTTGCATCGGCGGCAATATCGCGATGAATGCGGGTGGCAAGAAGGCCGTGCTGTGGGGCACCGCGCTGGACAACCTGGCGAGCTGGCGCATGGTCACGCCCGACGCCAAATGGCTTGAGGTCGTGCGCCTCGATCACAACCTGGGCAAGATCCACGATGTCGCGCTGGCGCGCTTCGAGTTGCGCCGCTTCGACGCGTCGGGCAAGCAGCTGCTGAGCACCGAGCTGCTCGAAATCCCCGGCAGCACCTTCCGCAAAGAAGGCCTGGGCAAGGACGTCACCGACAAATTTCTCGCCGGCCTGCCGGGCATCCAGAAAGAAGGCTGCGACGGCATCATCACCAGCGCGCGCTGGATCGTGCACCGCATGCCGGCGCATGTGCGCACGGTGTGCCTGGAGTTTTTTGGCAACCCGCGCGACGCCGTGCCAAGCATCGTCGAGATCAAGGACTATCTCTTCGGCTTGCAGCGCCAGGGCGGCGCGTTTGTCGAAGGCCAGGGCGCGATGCCGGTGCTGCTGGCCGGGCTGGAACACCTTGACGACCGCTACCTCAAGGCCGTGGGCTATGCGACCAAGAGCAAACGCGTCACCTCAGCGGCAGGAGTAAATGGCACCAGCAGCGGCGGCAGCGGCTTGCCGAAGATGGTGCTCATCGGCGATATCGTCGGCGACGATGCCGATGCGGTGGCGCGTGCGACGAGCGAGGTTGTGCGCATCGCCAACTCGCGCCACGGCGAAGGTTTTGTCGCCGTCAGTGCCGATGCGCGCAAAAAATTCTGGCTCGACCGCAAGCGCACCGCGGCGATCGCCAAACATACCAACGCTTTCAAGATCAACGAAGACGTGGTCATCCCGCTGCCGCGGATGGGCGAGTACACCGAAGGCATCGAGCGCATCAATATCGAGTTGAGCCTGCGCAACAAGCTCGAGCTTGTGACTGCGCTCGAAGCGTTTTTCCAACGCGGCCGGCTGCCGCTGGGCAAGAGCGACGATGCTGGCGAGATCG
Organism: Betaproteobacteria bacterium; assembly: GCA_031419315.1. Lineage (GTDB taxonomy): Bacteria > Pseudomonadota > Gammaproteobacteria > Burkholderiales > Burkholderiaceae_C > Rubrivivax. Next base: position 419 of record JANOKR010000537.1, on the reverse strand, counting down.
CCAGCGCCGAGCTGCTCGAAGACCGCGTGCAGCAGGCGCTGCTGCTGCTGAGCGAAGTGCGTTCGCAATGGCAGGCGTGGTTGGACCACCTCGATGTGGTGCCGACCGACGGCAACGAAAGCTGGTTCAGCCAGTTGCAGAGCTGGCGCCTGCGGGCGTCGTGGAAAACCCAGATCCTGCGCCCGCTGCAACAACTGTTTGCCGGTGCGGCGCTGGAGCCCGTCGTCGCCGAATGCCGGCGCATCCACGCGCAGGTCTTGCGCGGCCGCGTCTGGGTCGCGCTGCACATGCATGCCGGTGACGGCAATGTGCATACCAACATCCCCGTCAACAGCGACAACTACGCGATGCTGCAGACCGCGCACGAGGTCGTCGCGCGGATCATGGTGCTGGCGCGGCAGCTCGACGGCGTGATCTCC
>JANOKR010000536.1:0-1530 GCA_031419315.1 Betaproteobacteria bacterium | reverse complement strand
CTTTGTCATCGTCGGCGCCGGCCAGGCCGGGCGCTGGCTGGCGCTGACCTTGCGCGCCGAAGGTTTTGCTGGCCGCATCGTCTGGCTGGGTGAAGAAGATCACCCGCCTTACGACCGGCCGCCGCTTTCCAAGGCGGTGCTCAAGGGCGACGTGCCGCTGGCTCAACTCGCGCTGATCCCGGCCGACAAATTTGCGGCCTTGGGTGTCGACTGGCGACCAGGGCAGACGGTCACGGCGATCGATCGCCAGGCCCAGGAGATCGTCACCGCCGGCGGCGAGCGCATCGCCTACGACACGCTGTTCCTGGCCCACGGTGGCCGCGCGCGGATGATGCCGGGCGTGGCTTCGCATCCGCGTGTTTTGACTCTGCGGAGTTACGAAGACGCGATGTTGATCAAGCAGCAGATCCTTGCCGCGCAGCGCGTGCTGGTGCTCGGTGGCGGCTGGATCGGGCTGGAGGTTGCCGCGTCGGCGCGCCTGCTCGGCAAGCCGGTGACGCTGCTCGAAGCCGCGCCACGCCTGTGCATCCGCACCGTGCCGCCCTGTGTCTCGGCGCACCTGCTGGCGCTGCATCAAGCGCAAGGGGTTGATGTGCGCCTGGGTGACGGCGTGTTGGCGGTTGATGTGTCGGACGCCGGCGTGACGGTGAAACTGGCCAGCGGCGCTTCGGTTCAAGGCGACTGCCTGATCGTCGGCATCGGCCTGATCGCCAACGACACCATCGCCGCCGCCGCTGGGCTGGCGGTGGGCAACGGCGTGCTCACCGATGCTTCGGGGCGGACCAGCGACGCAGCGATCTTTGCGGTGGGCGATCTTGCCAACGCGCTGCAAGCGGAGAGATCGGGCACTGCGCCCGGCACACGGTTGCGCATCGAATCCTGGGACAACGCGCAGCGCCAGGCGATCGCGGCGGCCAGGGCCGCACTCGGCATCGCGCACGACCACCAGGCCGACGGTCCGCCGTGGTTCTGGTCCGACCAGTACGACGACAACCTGCAGCTGCTGGGCCTGCCCGATGAGAGCATGCAGGTCATCGAGCGCACAAACCCCGAAAAGCGGCAGCGCGTCTTCTTTTTCTGCACCGGCAAAGCGGTGCGCGCGGTGGCCGCAGTGAATGCCGGGCGCGAGGTGAAAATCGTGCGCAAGTGGATCAGCCAAGGCCGCTATCCGGCGCTGGCTTTGCTTGTCGACACCAGTGTCGACTTGAACAAGTTGCCGCTTGAATGAAACGTTAGTGTATGAACGTGGAGAACAGCGATATGAGTGAGTGGACGGTGGTGGGTCAACGTGACCAGGTCGCAGCCGAGAACCCGATCGGTGTCACCGTCGGCGCCGATCGTATCGGCGTTTACGAGGTCGAAGGCGAGCTGCACGCGGTGCAGGACATTTGCCCGCATGCGCATGCGGTGCTGACCCAGGGCTTTGCCGAGGGCTGCGAGATCGAATGTCCGTTGCACAACGCGGTCTTCGACGTCACTACCGGCAAACATCTGCGCGGCGAGCCGTGCGGCGACTTGAAGAGTTTTCCG
>JANOKR010000535.1:0-4236 GCA_031419315.1 Betaproteobacteria bacterium | reverse complement strand
CAGCACTTCTCGACCAGGGTGCCGCCGGTGTTGGCGCTGAAGCGGTTCCAGTCGCCGACCTTCGTATAAAACGGCTCGCGATGTTCGCGGATCGCCACCTGGTGCAGCCGCCCGACCCCGCCTTCATGGGCGATGCGGATCATCTCGGCCACCGGCGGCATGTAGCGGTATTCCTGGGCGACCCAGACGATGCCTTTGGTTTTGGCCTTGGCGCGCTGCATCAACTCGACGCCGTCGGCGATCTTGGTCACCAGCGGCTTTTCAACCAGGATATGCAGCTCGGTCGCGAGAGCGTCGCGCATCATCTCGATGTGCGTGAAGTTCGGCGTCGCAATCACCACCGCGTCACACAGGCCACTCTGGAGCAACTCGCTGTGGTGCTCGAAGACCTGCGGCGCGACACGGCACAGCGCCAGCGCAGCGTCGCGGCTCGCAGCATGCGGGTCGGCGATCGCGGTCACCGACGTGCCCGGCATCGCATTGATATTTTCGATGTGCTCGCGGCCCATGCTGCCGCAGCCGACGATGCCGTAGCGAATACCTTGGGTCATTTTCGAGTCCCCGATTTCAAGCTCACGATTCAACCTTTCAAACCACCCTGCGTCAGCCCGCCAACAACACGCTCCTGGAAGATCGCGATGAGGACGGCGATGGGCACGATGGCCACGATCAGCGCTGCCGAGATGATCGGCCAGGGGAACGAGAACTCGCCCTGGTACAGCGTGATGCCAACCGGCAGGGTGCGGAAATTCGGGTTGCTGTTCAATGACAAGGCCAGCAAAAACTCGTCCCACGAATTGACAAACGCCAGGATGCCGGCTGTGAAGACCCCTGGCGCGGCCAGGGGCACCACGACCTTGACCAAGGCGCCCATGCGCGTGCAGCCGTCAATCATCGCGGCGTTTTCCAGGTCTTTCGGGATGCTCTGGAAAAAGCTCACCAGCACCAGCGTGCACACCGGCAGGTTGAGCACGATGTAGGGCAGGACCAGCGCGGTGTAGCTGTTGAGCAGGCCGAGCACACGCATCGTCTCGAAGATCGGCACCAACAAAGTCACCAGCGGAAACATGCTCGACGCGACGATGCAGGTCAGGATCAACTGGCGGTTTTTCAGGTTCAGGCGCGCGATCGCGTAGGCCGCCAAGGCCGAGATCAGCAGCGAGAACATCGTCGCGCTGAGCGCCACGGCCAGGCTGTTGCCCAGGTATTTGAGTAGCGGCTGGTCACTGAACGCCTGCACGTAGTTGGCCAGCGTCGGGTTGTGCGGGATGTAGGTGATGGGCTTGCTGACCAGCTCGGTCTCGGTCTTCAGCGAAGTGAGCAAGATCCACACCGCCGGGAAAAAACCGTTGACCACGACCATCGCTGCGGCAATGAAGCGCAGGCTGCGGCTGTCGAAGATGGATTTCATGTTGGGTTGCCTTGGCTCAAGCGTTCTTGCCGATGCGCTTCAGATAAAAAGCCGTCACGAACAGCGACAGCACGAACATGCACACGGCCAGCGTGGAGCCGTAGCCGACGTCGAGATAGTCGATCGTCGTCTTGTGGATCAGCATCGCCAGCGTCTCGGTGCTGTTGCCCGGGCCGCCCTTGGTCATCGTGTACGGGATGTCGAAGGTTTGCAGTGCGGTGATGGTGCGGAAGATCAGCGCCACGATGATCGACGGCATCAGCATCGGAATCGTGATCTGCCAGAACTGCTGCCACTTGGATGCGCCGTCGACTTCGGCGGCTTCGTAGAGCGACTTCGGGATCATCTGCAAACCGGCGAGCAGGATCAGCGCCATGAACGAGCTGGTCTTCCAGATGATCGTCATGCAGATCGCGGTGAAGGCCCAGTTCGGGCGCAGCAGCCACATCGTCGGCTCATCGGGCCCGGCCACGCGACGCACGACATCGTTAACGACGCCGTATTCGGTGTGGAAGAACCACGCGAAGATGAGGCCGGCAAAAGCCAGTGGCAGCGCCCAGGGCAACAGCAGCGCCAGCCGCACCGGCCATTTGCGCTTGAACGGCAGGTTGGCCAGCATCGCCAGGCCGAGGCCGACGACCAGCGCACCCGGCACCGTGATCAGCGTGATCAGCACGGTGTTTTTGGTCGCGTTCCAGAAGTCGTGGTCCTTGAAGACCATGATGTAGTTTTCGAAGCCGACAAACTTGAGGCCGCCGCCACCTGACAAGCGCAGATCGTAGAAGCTGTTCCAGATCAGCTTGCCGATCGGGTAGACCACGATCAGTGCCAGCAGCATGAATGCCGGCGCGAGCAGCAGGAAACCGAGCGTTTTTTCGCTCGGGTCCCGCCATCGATTGAGAACGCTCGCACCGGCCATGGTCCTTGCTCCTTGGGTGATTCGTTTCAGCGCGTCAGGTCAACGTCGGAGATTGACGCCACCGATCAGCGCATCAGGCGGGTCAGGCGCGATTCGATTTCTGCAACCCCTTCGGTCGGGGTCTTGGTCCGCGCCAGCACCGCGCTCGTCGTCGTGCGGATGATGTCGCTGACCTGGCCGTAGTCCTTGCTCATCGGGCGGCTCTTGCCGGCGATGACGACGTTGGCCGCGTCCTTGAACCAGGGCACCGCCTTGACCACGTCGGCGTCGGTGTAGACACTCTGGTAGGTCGCCAGCAACGAGCCTTCGACCGACAGGAACTTGCTCGACTCGGGGCTTGACAGGTGCTTGATCAAACCGGCGGCGGCGGCCTTGTTCTTGCTGAACGAACTCACCGCCCATTGCCAGCCGCCGACGCAGGTGGCGCTGCGGCCACCGGCCATCGCAGGCAGCGGCATGACGCCGACCTTGCCTTGCACGGTGGAGTCCTTGTCGTCCTTGAAGCGGTCCCAGGCAAAGCCCCAGTTGATCGCAAACACCACCTGGCCGGCCTTGAACTCGTTGACCGTATCCGGCGTTTTCACTTCGGCGACATTTTTCTTGATGACACCGGCGTCGACCATCGACAGCCACTGCGTCAGGCCCTTGGTCGCGGCGACCTTGTCGAGCGTCATCTTGCCAGCGGCGTCGTTGAAGTCCTTGCCCTGGCCCCAGTACGGCAGCAAGAAGGTGCACACCGCACCTTCGATCGGCGCGCCCTGGATCGACAGGCCTTGCAGGTTCGGGTTGCCTTCGGCCTTCTGGATCTTGGCTGCCGCGGCGCTGAGTTCGTCCCAGGTCTTCGGCTCGGCAACACCATGCTTGGTCAGCAAGTCCTTGCGGTAGTACATGAACATCGCGTCGGCAAACGCTGGCATCGCAGCGATCTTGCCGTCGACGACGTTGGAGCTGGCGTAGACCGGCAGGTAGGGCTTCATCACATCGGCCGGCTTGCCCAGGTAGGCGTCGAGCGGCTCGAGCCAGCCAGCGCCGTAGTACTGCGCCGGGTTGACGATGTCGATGAGGTAGATGTCGATCGCCGGGTCTTTGGCGTTGAGCACCGTGCTCAGGTACTGGCGCTGCGGCTCGCTGGTGGCGCCGCCGGTTTCGATCTCGATCTTGAGACCAGGATTTTTGGCCTGGTACTGGTCAAACAACTTGCGCATCAGGTCGGGGCGCTGGTTGGCGCCGCCAGAAAAGACGCGCAAGGTGGTCTGCGCAAATACGCTCGTGGTGGTCAATGCGGCCAGCACGGCGACGGTCGAAAAAAGAATGCGTCGTTTCATTTCTATCTCTCCAAACAAAGTGGTCAACTCAATTGCAGGGTGGGTCAGCGCTCTTGCAGGCCGTTGTCGACGACCAACTTCTTGAAACTCTCGAACTCGGCCATCGCGAAGCGGCGGAAGTCGGCGCCGCTGCGCGCCACGAGCGGGCTGTTAGCAGCCTGCGCGCGTGCTCTGTACAACGTCGTCGCGGTGGCCGCCGTGCACGCCGCTTCGAGCTTGTTGCGTACCTCCGCGGGCAAACCCCGAGGTGCGACGAGGCCGCCCCAGACGGTACCGCGCACGGCCAAGCCAAGCTGCTTGGCGCTGGGCACCGATTCGAAGCCGAGTGCGGCCTTGTCGGCCAATGCCACCAGCGGGCGCAGCTGGTGCTGGGTGGCCACCGGCGGGGTTTCGACGATGGCTTCGATCTCGCCGTTTTTCAGCGGCACGATCATGTCGCCGGTGCTGCGGTAAGGCACATGGGTGCCGCTCAAGCCCTCGTGTTTGAGCCACTGCAGCATGCCGATGTGCAAGGCCGAGCCGATGCCCGAGCTGCCGTAGTTGAATTTGGCCGGGTTGGCCTTGATCCACCTGGCCAGATC
>JANOKR010000534.1:0-2494 GCA_031419315.1 Betaproteobacteria bacterium | reverse complement strand
ACCCAGTTCAGCAGGTCGCCAGCGGCGATGAAGTCGACGCGGATCAGCTTGGTGCAGGTCACTTGGACGATCGGCGACGCGCCGAGCTGCGCGTTCAGGCGCTCCAGCGTCGCGCCGATATCGCCGATGAGCTGGCCAGCGAGCTCGACCGTGGAGACCTGGACCGTGCCGCCATGGTCGTCGATCAGGCCCGACTCCATGAAGCTGGTCGAGATTTCGCTGACCATCGACAACGCCGGCGTGCGCGTCGACAGCCCCGAGCCGCCGATGCGCACCGCGCAGCGCGTCGGCTCCCACGACGGCGGCGAGACCTCGTAGGTGACGCAGTAGTCGATCGCGGCTTCGTCAAACTGGTCGGCACGGTTGGCCAGCCGCAGGCCGTCCATGCGCGCGAGCCAGAACGACGGATCGGCATCGCGCACACCGGTCGGGGCGGCCTCGGCGAGCACGGTGAACAGGCGCTCGCCGTTGATCCATTGCATCTCGAGCATCTGCCCGGCCCAGACCCGCATCACGGCCGAGAGCTGGGTCGCTGCCTCGGCGTCGATAGTCTTGAGACCGCTCCAGTCGAAGACCCAGGGCAGCGGCATCTGCAGGGTCTGCGACCGCAGCCGGCCGACGGCGTCGAGGTCGAGCGCTTCGGGGCAGATCCAGCCAATGTCGCCGGCGACATGCACCGGCCGCGGGCGCTCCTCAGCCACGGCATCGGCGACCAGCTTGGGCAGCGAAAACCACTGCGGCGCCGACCAGCCGAACTGTTGCGCGTAGTCCAGCGCCAGGCTCTCGAAACGCGGCTGCTGGCCGGTGGCGCGGTAGAGATCGAACAGCACCAGCCAGGTCTCGGCGTGGCGCGCCCTCGCGCCAGTCGTCGCCGTCAGCCGTTGCAAGGACCTTTCGCAGAGCGTGAAGTCGGCGTTGGCAAAGGCGATCACGGCTTCGTCGAGATCGGGGTCGTGCACGATCTCGCTGACCTCGACCTCGAAGTTGTACGCCAGCCCGGCCGCAACCTGGTGGGCGCCCGGCAGCGACACCGGCGACAGCGGGCCGAGGCCGGCCGCCATCGTCACCGGCGGCAGCGATGCGGCCAGCGTGTACAAGGACGGTTCCGGGGTGAGGTCGAGGTCGGGCAAGGGCGGCAGCGCCGGCAACTCGTCGGACTCTGCGGCGTCGTCGTAGCTGCCGGCGTTGCGCATCGCGGCCGCTGAGGCTGGGGCGGCACCCGGGCGAGATGCCGAGGGCGGCAAGGGCGGCAGGCCGGTGCCGCCGCCGGGCAGCGCAAAGGGCATGGGCTGGGTTGGCGCCGGTGCCAGCGTACCCGGCCGGGTCGTTGGGCGGAAGCTGCCGTCGCCGACCATCTCGCGCTCGATATGGTCGATCTTGTCTTTCACGCCGAATTCCTGGCGGGCGACGCTCTCGCCGATGCGCGCCTCGGAATCGTCGAGCCGCGACGAGGTGCCCAGCGCGGCCAGCTGATCCGGCGTCAGGCCCTCGCGGCGCACCTTGCGCAACATGTCGAACTCGCGCTTGCGAACGAAGTCGTTGCGACGTTTGCGCTCGACCATGGCCTTGAGCTCGGACTTTTCGAGATCGAGCTCGCGGCTCTCGTCCTGGCGCGAATTCAGCTCGGCCCACTCGGTCGTCGGGTTGGCGACAAAGCGCACAACCTTGCGGAAAAAACTTTCGTTCTCTTTCGGGTCGGCCATGGCGACGCTAGGGGATCGGGGTGTCCAGGCGGCGAGGTGGCCGTCTAGTCGCCAAACATCTTTTGCTTCAACTCGCGTCGCTGCTGCGCTTCGAGCGACAGCGTGGCGGTCGGGCGGGCGAGCAATCGCGGCAGGCCGATCGGCTCGCCGGTTTCGTCGCAGTAGCCGTACTCGCCGCTGTCCAGGCGAATCAGCGCCTGGCTGATCTTCTTCAGCAGCTTGCGCTCGCGGTCGCGCGTGCGCAGCTCGAGCGCATGTTCTTCTTCGATCGTTGCGCGGTCGGCCGGGTCGGGCACGATGGAGGTGTCCTCACGCAGGTGTTCGGTGGTCTCGCCGGCGTTGGACAGCAGATCGTCTTTCTGCACCTGCAAGCGGGCGCGGAAAAACTCGATCTGCTTTTCGTTCATGTACTCGCGCTCGGGCATCGCCATCAGCTCGGGCTCGGTGAGGTCGCGCCCGAACTTGTTTTTCCAGGCGTTGACCAGTTTGGGGTCGGCCTTGGCGGCGTTTTTCACCAGGTCCATCGGTTCCGGGTGGGTCTTGACCGAGGTCTTGGCCGGGCCGAAGCGGTCGCTGAAGCGGTGCGCGGAAAGCTCCGGCGAAGCCGGCGCCATGACTTGCACCGGCAGCGCTGCCTTGCCGCCCTTGCCGGAACGGGTGGAGGTTTTCGGCGGCGGGGGTGCCTTCGGCGCGGGCGCCGGTGCGGCAGACGGCTTGGCCGTGGATGCGGGATTCACTGCTGTGGAGGTCGCTGGTTGGGTCGATGGGATGGGGGCCGGCTTCGGTGCGGC
>JANOKR010000533.1:0-5145 GCA_031419315.1 Betaproteobacteria bacterium | reverse complement strand
TCATGGTCGCGGCGCTTTCAAGGCACTTTCAACGCGTTTTTAACGCGCTATCAATACAGGCCGAAGAGCTTGGCGCCGAGCGCCAGCGTCAGCACCACGCTCAAGGCCAAGGTGACGATCGCCGAAGCGTGGCCAAACTTGAGCGTCACGCTGTGCGTGGCGTCCATCCAGAGGTGGCGCACGCCGGCGATGAAGTGGTGCAGGTAAGCCCAGAGCAGCGCCAGCACCACGAGCTTGACGAACCAGCCGGGCACAAAACCGATGCCCGGGCCAAAGGCGTTGGTGAAGCGCTCGTAAGTGACTTCGGACGTGACCGTGACGTCGAACAGCCAGACCACAAACGGCAGCAGCAGGAACATCAGCGCCCCGCTGACGCGGTGCAGGATCGACACCATGCCGGCCGGCGGCAAGCGGTAAGACAGGATCTGGGTGACGTGGATATTGGTATAGACCGGCCTGGGCTTGTTCGTCTGCGCCATCTGTGCTTGTCCTTGGTCGCCTTGCGCTGTCATCGTTGGTGCCGCTCAGGGGCTGGTAACCGCGATGAAACTGATTGAGTTTATTGCATCGCAACAAGCTGACGCGCCGCCGACATCGAGGCCCTGAGTAGATCCCGCTTTGCCGGGCGACTCAGACCCCGCGGGGGGCGGCCGGCCCCCGCCGGCCTCGGGGCACCACTACGTCAGCTCGTTGCGATAGTGATGCCGCTCGGTACGGTACACGCCGCGGCGCAGCTCGACCGGCCGGTCGTTGTAGCTCAGCGACAGCCGCTCGACCAACAGCAGCGGTGCACCGGCGGCCACGCCTAACGTCATTGCCTGCTCATCATCAGCCGCCACGGCCCTGATCTTCTCTTCGGCGCGGACCATCGTGACCCCGAATTCAGCCTCAAAAAGCTGGTACATCGGGCCTTTGTAGCTGCGCATGCGCTCCGCACTCAGGCCTTTGAAGAGCGCGCCGGGCAGAAAGATTTCGTCGAGCACGACCGGGTCTTCGCCGTCGAGCAGCAGCCGGCGCACCTGGACCACCGATTCACCGCCCTTGAGGTCGAGCGCTCGCGCGATATCGGCGGCGGCACGCTGGCGCCGGCAGTCGAGCAAGCGGCGCTGCAGGCCCACGCGCTCCCCGTCGTCGGGCTGCAAGCGCAAGAAGCGGTACTGGGTGCGCGCCTCGGCATGCGTGGCGACGAAGGTGCCCTTGCCCTGGCGACGCACGAGCAGGTTGTCGGCCGCTAACGCGTCGACCGCCTTGCGCACCGTGCCCTGGCTGACCTTGAAACGCGCGGCCAGCTCGGTCTCGCTCGGGATCGCCTGACCGGGCTTCCACTCACCAGCCTGCAAGCTGCGCGTGAGCAGGGCCTTGATCTGCTGGTACAGCGGGCTGAAGGCCGGGCTGTCGGTGGTTTGCACGGGTCTTGTAGAAGATAGAGGACTCGGGCGCCATTGTCAGCTTTTTTGCAAGATCGCTGGCCTAAACTTGGCGGCCTTGCGCTGTTGCACCTTTGCGCCCTTGCGCAGCCGCCCCAACCCCCCCATCGCCACGCCGGAGCCCCGCCATGACCAAGCCCCCTGTTCGAGTTGCCATCACCGGTGCCGCCGGCCAGATCGGCTACGCCCTGCTCTTTCGCATCGCCTCCGGCGAGATGCTCGGCAAGGATCAGCCCGTCAGCCTGCAACTGCTCGAGATCCCCGACGAAAAAGCGCAGAAGGCGCTCAAGGGCGTGATGATGGAACTCGACGACTGCGCCTTCCCGCTGCTGCACAGCATGCAGGCGCACAGCGACCCGATGACCGCTTTCAAGGATGCCGACTACGCTTTGCTCGTCGGCTCGCGCCCGCGCGGCCCGGGCATGGAGCGCGCCGAGCTGTTGTCGATCAACGGCGCCATCTTCACAGCCCAAGGCAAGGCACTCGACGCCGTCGCGAAGCGCGGCGTCAAGGTGCTGGTGGTCGGCAACCCGGCCAACACCAACGCCTACATCGCAATGAAAAGTGCGCCCGGCCTGGCACGCGAAAACTTCACCGCGATGCTGCGCCTGGACCACAACCGCGCCTTGAGCCAGATCGCCGCGAAGACCGGCAAGCCGGTGGCGAGCATCAAGAAACTCGCCGTCTGGGGCAACCATTCGCCGACGATGTATGCCGACTACCGCTTTGCCACCATCGACGGCCAAAGTGTCAAGGACATGATCAACGACCCCGCCTGGAACAAGGACGTTTTCCTGCCGACCGTCGGCAAACGAGGTGCCGCGATCATCGAAGCGCGCGGCCTGTCGTCAGCCGCCTCAGCCGCCAACGCCGCCATCGACCATATGCGCGACTGGGCGCTTGGCACAAAAGGCGAATGGGTCACGATGGGCGTGCCGAGCAACGGCGAATACGGCATCCCGAAGGATGTGATGTTTGGGTATCCGGTGACCACTGAAGGCGGCAAATACAAAATCGTCGAAGGGCTGACGATCGACGAGTTTTCGCAGGGCTGCATCGACAAGACGCTGGCCGAGTTGACGGGTGAGCAGGATGGGGTGAAGCACTTGCTGTAGGCAAGTTGCCTGCCGGCTACGGCTGGACCCCGGGCAACGCCCACCAGTGCGCGGCGAGCTGCTCAAGCGTCGTCGCGCCGGCGCAGGGCAGCCGCCGCAGGTACCACGGCAGATTGCTGTAGCGATGCAGCAGCGCCTGCGCCATGAAGCGGCACTGCAGGGCGTGGTCGAGCTGCGTTGTCGCAAAGCCGTAGGCCAGCAGCAGACGGCGCTGCGCTTGGCCGTCGCCGCAGGCGACGAACAGGCCCACCGACGCGAACTCGTAGTCGCGTGTGCCGAGCATCGCCGGCTCGAAGTCGAACAGGCCACCAAAACGCACCCGGCCGTCGTCGACTTCGACCAGCAAATGCTCGCGCATGACTTCGGTATGCAGCAGCACCGTCGCTTCACCCGGCGCTTCACCGGGTATGACAGCCCAGCGGTCGAGGAAACCGTCGATCTGCGCCAGCCACGGCTCGGCCAGGCCGCGCTCGCGCTGGCGCTGCACCGCGCTTGCTCGCTGATGGCCGATGAACTCGGGCCAGCGCGGCGGTGGCAGGTCGGCCAGCGGCGCGACATCGAGCGCGTGCAACGCGGCCAGCGACTTGCCAAGCTGCTCGCACAGCGCGAGCTGCGCGCTGCGTTCCAGTTCGGGCCAGACATCGACAGCCAGGCGCCCGCGAAGCCGCGACATCAGCAGGTACGCCCAGCCGTCGAGCGCGCCGCTGGCCAACCGCGTCGGCGTGCGCAGCGGCAGCCGGCCGTTGACGAAGTCGAGCACACGCGCTTCGACTTCGGCATGTGACGCGTCTTGCGGCGGGTACAGCTTGAGCACATGGTGCTCACCCAGCGTGTACACCGGCAGCGAGCCGCCGGCGCAGCGCAGCGGCATTTCAGCGGCCAGACCGTGACGTTGCGCGATGGTCGTGACGCCGGCGCGCAGCGCCTGGTCGTCCGCGAGCAGGCGGTCCCAGTTGGAAGTGGTCTGCGGCAGGCTCATCGGCGCATCGCGTGAATCAGGAGAGGACGGCCTCGTCACGGCTCTATCAGAATCCGATCAGGTTTCTTCACCGGTAGGCCAGGATTGTCGCCGCGTTCAACGACATCACAAACAGGGCCGCAAATACGGCCGGCGCAAACACAGCGAGTGCAAAAGCCATGAATTTGATGGCCCGAAGGGCGCCCCGCCGGCGTCTGTGCTCAGCCGCCCCGCCGCCACAGCCCCCGCAACACCGGCCAGAACCAGATCACCAACGTCAACGCCCCCAGCCCGCCCGCGATCGGCCGCTCGAAGAAGACCAGCACATTGCCGTCGGCCTTGATCAGGCTGCTGAAGAAGTGCTCTTCGAGCATCGTGCCAAGGACCACGCCCAGGATCGTTGGCGCGACCGGGAAACCCCAGCGCTCCATGAAAAACGCCGCGACACCGGCCGCGAGCATCACGACGATGCCGAAGCTGCTGTTGTTGATCGCAAAACTGCCGACCATGCAGAAGAGCAGGATCAGCGGCATCAGCACCCCGGCCGGGATGCGCAGGATCTGCTTGGCCGCCTTGATCGCCAGCCAGCCCAGCGGCAGCATCAACAACTGCGCGAGCAGGAAGACGATGAATACGGCGTAGATATTCTGCGGGTTGTTCACGAACAGCGTCGGGCCCGGGTTCATGTCCTTCATGTAGAGCACGCCGATGGCTATTGCCGTGATCGAGTCGCCCGGGATGCCAAAGACCAGCGCCGGGATCCACGCGCCGCCGAGCGCGGCGTTGTTGGCGGCGCCCGATTCGACGATGCCTTCGACATGGCCGGTGCCAAATTTTTCGGGCTCCTTGGAGAATTTCTTCGACATCGCGTACGACATCCACGCCGCGATATCGGCGCCCGCGCCGGGCAGCGCGCCGACTGCCGTGCCGAGCGCGGAGCCGCGAAAGAGCTGCACCGGGTACTTCTTGATCAGCCCCCACATGCCGGCGAAGACGTTGCCAAAAGGCCGGTCGATGGCCATCACCGGTTTGTTGGTCGACGCGGTGAAGCGCAGCACCTCGGACACCGCAAACATGCCGATCATCAGCGGGATCATCGAGATGCCGCCCATCAACTCGACGTTGCCGAAGGTGTAGCGCGGCGCGCCCGCCGGGTTGTCCAGGCCGACACAGGCAATCAGCAGCCCGAGCAAGAGCGACACCACACCTTTGAGCGGGTCGTCACCGGCGATGAAGACCGCGCAGGTGAAGCCGAGCATCACGAGCCAGAAATATTCGAACGAGCTGAACTTGAGCGCGATCTCGGCCAGCGCCGGCGCGGCAACGATCAGCACCAGCACGCCAAAAACACCGCCGAGCACCGAGAACACCAGGCCCGAGCCAAGCGCGATTTCGGCCATGCCCTTCTTGGTGAGCAAGTAGGCTTCGTCGGTGTAGGCCGCACTCGCCGGCGTGCCCGGCATGCGCAGCAAAGCGCTCGGGATATCGCCAGAAAAAATCGCCATCGCGGTGGCGGTGACGATCGCCGCGACGGCTGGCACCGGCGGCATGAAAAACGTCACCGGCACGAGCAGCGCGGTGGCCATCGTCGCCGTCAGGCCGGGGATCGCGCCGACAAACAGGCCGTAGATCGCCGACAGAAAAA
>JANOKR010000532.1:0-1851 GCA_031419315.1 Betaproteobacteria bacterium | reverse complement strand
TGCCGTCGTTGTGCCAGGACCTGCGGGCCCGCAGGGCGCAACCGGCAACACTGGCAACACTGGCTATACGGGCAGCACCGGCAGCACAGGTGCTCCAGGCATGACCGGTAGCGAAGGCGCAAAGGGCGAACCGGGCAAATCAGGCGATGGCACCACGGTGATCATCGCGCCACCCGCACCAAAGCAATAACAACACCACCCACCAAGGAGAAAAATTATGAGCATAGGCACCATATTACTGGTCATCCTGGTACTGCTGTTAGTCGGCGCGATCCCCAGCTGGGGACATAGCAAAAGCTGGGGCTACGGGCCGAGCGGCGGTATCGGACTCGTACTCCTCGTAGTGATTGTGCTGATGGTGATGGGCCGCATTTAGCGAGCTTGCAAGGCATGGCAGTTTCAGCTTTATGCCGGCTGGCAGGGACGCTCTTAACGGCGTCCCTGGCGCTCGCACTCGCCGCTTGCGGTGAGGTTGCGCGGCTTCCCGTTTCGGCAGGCATTGGCACGCAACCGACGTTGCCCGCGCCGAATCGAACCATGATCCCGACAGTCAACATTGCGCCGGCAAAGCCGTGGCCGAACGGCGCAATACCGACCGCTGCACCCGGTACGCGTGTGGCCGCTTTTGCCAGCGATCTTGATCACCCGCGATGGCTGCATGTGCTGCCCAACGGCGACGTGCTGGTGGCCGAAAGTAACGCACCCCCCAAGCCAGCTGCTGAGAAGGGCATAAAGGCGTGGGTGACGGGTTTGGTGATGAAACGAGCGGGTGCCGCAACACCTAGCGCGAACCGAATTGCGCTGCTGCGCGACACCGACGGTGACGGCGTGGTCGATGTGCGAACTGTGCTACTCGAAGGGCTCAATTCACCGTTCGGGATGGCATTGGTGGGCGGCGATTTTTATGTCGCAAACACCGATGCTGTGTTGAGGTTTCCGTACGTCAATGGCGACACCAAAATCGTGGCTCCGGGTGTGAAGGTGGCGTCCGTCAAGGTCGTCAACGACGCAGGCTTCATCTACCCCGAGGCAGCGGTGTGCGGCTTCATCTGGGCCGCAGACCACGGGATGCAGATCACCAACAACAGCTACTTCATCGACCCGTGGGAGTTCAACTGCCGCAACGACGCGCGTCAGCGGCCGGTCTGGCAAGCCGTGCAGCGCGCGATCCGGTACTCGCAGTCGAAGGGCGTGCTCAACGTCGCCTCCGCGGGGAACTCGAACGTCGACCTGCAGCACAAGTTCATCGACGACGGGAGCCCGAACGACGGGAGTTCCCCGGTCGAGACCCGCGAGATCAACGGCGCCTGCCTCGATCTACCCGCAGAGGCGCCCGGCGTCGTCACCGTCTCCGCGGTCGGAACGGAGCGGCGGAAGAGCTTCTACTCCTCCTACGGCCAGGGCGTCGTCGACGTCGCCGCGCCCGGCGGGGACACGCGACAGCCGAACCCGGCCGTCTCGACCATCGCCAACGCTGTCCTGTCCTCGGTTGTCGGCGGCTGGGCCTATTCGCAGGGCACCTCGATGGCCAGCCCGCACGCGGCCGGGGTTGCAGCACTCGCCCTCTCCGCGCATCCGGGGCTGTCCCCGGGCGCGCTGGCGGCCTTCATCGAGCGCACGGCCGATCCGCTGCCGTGTCCCGAGGGCATCTACAACCCGCGCCCCGGGCTGAACCAGTATCTGGCCGAGTGCACCGGCGGGGCCCGCAACGGCTTCTACGGCTCCGGCGAGGTGAACGCCCACAACGCCGTCAAGTAAGCACCTGAGTCGGTCGGCGGTCGCCCTGGGCTGTGTGCCTGGGGCGGCCGCCTAGACCAGGTCGATCGTCGCGCCCCGCTTCGCAGCCCGCTC